>CANKBT010000054.1 GCA_947479995.1 Frankiaceae bacterium
CGCCTGCCCGCGGCGGAGCTCCCCCACTACGCCCTGGCCCTCGCCCGCGTCACGTCGCACACGGCGTCGTTCACCCGCCTGTCCGGCCCGCTGAGCCCGCCCGACTGACCACCGTGCAGGGCCCGGTCCTGGCGTGATCAAGCAGCAGTGCTGCGGGCTCGGCGCCGAGACCGCAGCACTGCTGCTTGATCACCGAGCGGTGGGGCGCAGCGGGGGCGCGTCGGGCGCTTCGGCTAGGACTCGGCCCAGGCCGCGGCGAGCAGGGCGCGGGTGTCGCGCAGCAGCTGCGGGAGCACGCGGGTCGCGCCGACGACCGGCATGAAGTTCGTGTCGCCGCCCCAGCGCGGCACGACGTGCTGGTGCAGGTGCGCCGCGATGCCGGCGCCGGCGACCGCGCCGAGGTTCATGCCGACGTTGAAGCCGCCGGGCGCGCTCGCCCGGCGCAGCGTGCGCACCGCCCGCTGGGTGAGCGCCGCGACCTCGACCGCCTCGTCGTCGGTGAGCTCGTCGTAGCCCGCGACGTGGCGGAACGGCACGACCATGAGGTGCCCCGGGTTGTACGGGAACAGGTTGAGCACCGCGTACGCCGTCGTGCCGCGCGCGACGACCAGGCCGTCCTCGTCCGGCCGGCCGGGGATGTCGCAGAACGGGCAGCCGCCGCCCTCGGGCTTGCCGCCGCCCTCGATGTAGGCCATCCGGTGCGGCGTCCACAGCCGGTCGAAGGCGCCGACCTCACCCGCGCCCGGCGCGGTCACGCGCGGGTCGCGATCGCCTCGACGACCCGTGCGACCGCCTCGTCGACCGGGATGCCGTTGTCCTGCGAGCCGTCGCGCAGCCGGAAGCTCACCGCGCCGGCCGCGACGTCGTCGCCGCCCGCGATGAGCATGAACGGCACCTTCTGCTTCTGCGCGTTGCGGATCTTCTTCTGCATGCGGTCGTCGGAGGCGTCCAGGTCGGCGCGGACGCCCTGCGCGCGCAGGCGGGCGACGACGTCGGCCAGGTAGGCGTCGTAGTCGCTGTGCACGGGGATGGCGACGACCTGCACGGGCGACAGCCACGCCGGGAAGGCGCCGGCGTAGTGCTCGAGCAGCACGGCGAAGAAGCGCTCGACGCTGCCGAACAGCGCGCGGTGGATCATCACGGGCCGCTGGCGGCTGCCGTCGGCGGCGGCGTACTCGAGCCCGAAGCGCTGCGGCAGCTGGAAGTCGACCTGGATGGTGCTCATCTGCCAGGTGCGGCCGATCGCGTCGCGGGCCTGCACGCTGATCTTCGGGCCGTAGAAGGCGGCGCCGCCCGGGTCGGGCACGAGCTCGAGGCCGGAGCCCTCGGCGGCGGCGCGCAGGGCCGCGGTCGCCTCCTCCCACTCGGACTCCTCGCCCACGAACTTCGGCGAGTCGTCGCGGGTCGACAGCTCGAGGTAGAAGTCCGACAGGCCGTAGTCGCGCAGCAGCGAGAGCACGAAGTCGAGCAGCGAGGCCAGCTCGTCGGCCATCTGCTCGCGGGTGCAGTAGATGTGCGCGTCGTCCTGGGTGAAGCCGCGGGCGCGGGTCATGCCGTGCACGACGCCGGACTTCTCGTAGCGGTAGACGGTGCCGAACTCGAACAGCCGCAGCGGCAGCTCGCGGTAGGACCGCCCGCGCGACCGGAAGACGAGGTTGTGCATCGGGCAGTTCATGGGCTTGAGGTAGTAGTCGGTGCCCGGGCCCTCGCCCGCCGCGTCGAGCTGCATGGGCGGGTACATGCCGTCCGCGTACCACTGCAGGTGGCCGCTGACCTCGAACAGCGAGCCCTTGCTGGCGTGCGGGGTGTTGACGAAGGAGTAGCCGGCCGCCAGGTGGCGCTTGCGGCTGTAGTCCTCCATCTCCATGCGCACGGCCCCGCCGCGCGGGTGGAAGACCGCGAGGCCCGAGCCGATCTCGTCCGGGAAGCTGAACAGGTCGAGCTCGCTGCCCAGGCGCCGGTGGTCGCGCTTCTCGGCCTCCTCCAGCATGGTCAGGTGCGCCTTGAGGGCGTCCTTGCTCTCCCAGGCCGTGCCGTAGATGCGCTGCAGCTGCGGGTTCTTCTCGCTGCCCCGCCAGTACGCCGACGCGGTGCGCATGAGCTTGTACGCCGGGATGTCGCGCGTGGTGGGCAGGTGCGGGCCCCGGCACAGGTCCTTCCACACGCGCTCGTCGCCGGCGAGGTTGTCGTAGATCGTCAGCTCGGCGCCGCCGACCTCGACGCTGCTGCCGTCGTCGTCCGACGAGCCGCCCTTGAGGCCGATGAGCTCGAGCTTGAAGGGCTCGTCGGCCAGCTCCGCGCGGGCCTCGTCCTCGCCGACGACCCGCCGGCTGAAGCGCTGCCGCTGCCGGGTGATGTCGCTCATGCGCTTCTCGAGGGCCACGAGGTCCTCGGGGGTGAAGGGCCGCTCGGGCAGGAAGTCGTAGTAGAAGCCGTCGCGCACCGGCGGGCCGATGCCGAGCCGGGTGCCCGGGAACAGGTCCTGCACGGCCTGGGCGAGCACGTGCGCGGCGGAGTGGCGCAGCACGGCCCGGCCGTCCTCGCTGCCGTACGGCACCTGCTCGACCTCGTCGCCCTCTGCGACGACGTGCGCGAGGTCGCGCAGCTCGCCGCCGACGCGGGCGACGGCGGTGTCCTTGACGCCCGCGTCGCGCAGCACCTCACCGGCCGTCCGGCCGGCCTGCTCGGCGGTCACCTGCACGACCACGGGCGGGGCGGGCTGCTCGGACACGGGGCTCCTCGGGGCAGGCGGACGGGCCTGCCGAGCGTAGTGGCGGGCGGCCACCCGGTTGCCGCAGCGGCGAGGGGCGGGCCCGCCGTGCGGACCCGCCCCTCGGACGTGCGTGCCGGCTAGGCCAGCGAGGCGTCGAGCGTGATCTCCACGCCCGTCAGCGCCTTGCTCACGGGGCAGCCGGCCTTGGCGTCGTCGGCGGCCTGGACGAAGCCCGCCTCGTCGAGGCCCTCGACCTCGCCGACGACCTTGAGCGCGATGCCGGTGAGGCGGAAGCCGCCGGCCGGGTCCGGGCCGAGCGAGACGTCGGCGGTGACCTCGAGCGACTGCGGGGTGCCGCCGGCCTGGGCGATGAGCGCCGACAGCTGCATGGCGAAGCACGAGCTGTGGGCCGCGGCGATGAGCTCCTCGGGGCTGGTCGTGCCCCCGGCGTCGTCGGCCGCGCGCTTGGGGAAGCTCACGTCGTACGTGCCGACCTTGCTGCTCGTCAGCTCGACCTGGCCGGAGCCGGTCTCCAGCGAGCCGTTCCAGGCGGTGCGTGCGGTGCGGGTGGGCATGGCGCTCCTCGGGTCAGTGGGGGTGTCACCGGCTACAGGCGGGTGATCGCGGCGGTTGTTCCCACTGCCGACGTGCGGACGCACTCGGGGGGTGGGCGTAGCAGGACTCGAACCTGCGACCTCACGCGTGTGAAGCGTGCGCTCTAACCAGCTGAGCTATACGCCCCGGGCGAGCGCCGACACTACCGCCTGCGCGTACGGACCCGCAGCGCGCCCGGGTCTGGCACGCTCCGGGTGTGACTGGACTGGCGCGTCGCGTGGCCCTCGAGGGACTCGGCTGGATCATGGTCCTGGCGGGGCTGGCCGCCCTCGTCCTGCCGGGCCCGGGCCTGCTGCTGCTGTTCGGCGGGCTGGCGCTGCTCAGCCAGCAGTACGCCTGGGCCGAGCGCCGGCTCGCCCCGGTCAAGGTGACCGCCTTGAAGACGGCCTCGGACTCCGTGGCGACCCGCACGCGCATCGCGCTGTCGACGCTCGGCGCGCTGCTCCTGCTCGCCGCCGGCGTGGTGTGGCTGCTCGGGCCGGAGCAGCCGCGCTGGTGGTCGCTGGCCGACGCGACCTGGCTGCCGGGCGGCGCGGGCGCGGGCATCAGCATGGTCGTCTCGGGCCTGGTGGCCCTGCTCCTGCTGGTCTACAGCTACCAGCGCTTCCGCGTGCGCGGCGAGCGGCCGCCCACGCTCGAGGAGGAGCTGGCCGAGCAGGAGCGCGACGAGCGCGAGCGGGCCGGCTGAGCCGTCAGGCCGGGACGGTCGCCGAGACGACGGCCTGCTGGCTGCTCTGCACGGGCGCGGTGCGCCCCTGCTCGAGCGTGACCGCGAGGACGTGCAGGTCGGTGCGCAGCTCGGCCGGCAGGGCGACGTCGCGGACGACGGCCACCCGGTCGGCCGTCGAGACGTCGAAGGTGGCGAGCGCGACGGCCCTCTCGCCGTTCGGCTGGCCCCAGAGCACGTAGACCGAGTCGTCGGCGTCGTTGGCCTGCACGCCGTCGAGGACGAGGTTGAGCTGGTCGTCGTGGACGACGGCGAACGCGGTGACCTCGCCGTCGAGGCCGGTCATCGGCACGGTGCGCCCGGGCTCGGCCTCGAGCGCCGCGACGGCCTCCTGCAGCGCCGTGAGCTGCCCGGTGTCCTGGCGGTCGTTGCGCAGGTCGGCGTTCTGCACGCCGAGGAGGGCGACGGTCGCGACGGCCACCGAGGCGGCCGCGGCGGCGAGCGCCTGCGGCCGGCTGACCCGGCGGCGCCGGCGCTCGGCCAGGTCGACCACCGGCGCCGGAGGCGCACCGGCGGGCGACCGCGGCGCGAAGGCGTCGGGCGACTCGGCGGACACCGCGGCGCGGATGCCCTCGAGCAGCGACGGCGGCGGGGTGAGCGGCGCGCTGGCGTGCGCGAGGTGGGCGAGCGCCTCGCGGTGCGCGCGCAGCTCGGCGGTGCACTGCGCGCAGGCGGGCAGGTGGCGGGCGAGGGCGACCTCGTCCTCGGGCTCGAGGGCGTCGAGGGCGTAGCCGGCGACCAGCTCGCTCCACGCGCCGTGGTCGGCGGTCACGTCGCGCTCCGCGGGGCGGCCGGGACGTCGCGCTCGGCGGCGGCGCGGGACACGCCGTCCAGGCCCGCGCGCATGCGCTGCATGCCGGCGAGCATGCGGGTCTTCACGGTGCCGAGCGGCGTGCTCGTGAGGCCGGCGATCTCGCGCTGCGTGTAGCCGCCGAAGTAGGCCAGGGCGAGCGCCTCGCGCTGCGGCGCCGGCAGGGTGGCGAGGGCCGCGCGGACGCGCTCGCCGCGGAGCACCGACCAGACCTCGTCGTCGACGGCCGGGCGGGGGTCGACCTGCTCCTCGAGCGCGTCGGCGGTCGTGCGGCGCTTGCGCACCGTCTCCTCGCGACGGACGGCGTCGACGGCCTTGTGGTGCGTCATCGACAGCAGCCAGGAGGAGAAGCCGCCCCGGGCGGGGTCGTAGCGGCCGGCGTCGCGCCAGACGGTGAGGAAGACCTCCTGCACGCAGTCCTGCGCGAACTGCTCGTCGGCCAGGATGCGGCGGGCCAGGGAGTAGCAGGCCTTGCCGTAGCGCGCGTAGAGCGCCTCGAGCGCCAGGCCCTCGCCCTCGCTGACGCGGGCGACGAGCGCGCGGTCGTCGAGCCCGGCGAGGTCGCCGGCCGCGGAGGTGCTGGGCACGGGACCGGGCGCGGTCTCGCGGCTCCTCGACACGGTCATGGACGGCCTCATGCTCAGTCGTTCGCAGCGGACCCCGCCCCGGATGGGCGTGTGACGCAACCTACCGCCCGGGCGTCAGACCGCGACCCGGAGCGGTTGCCCCTGCGCGGGGCGGGAACAACCGCAGCCCCGGGGCTGACGGCCCCCTCGGCCGGAGGACCACCGCCATGGCGCGCCCCACCACCGTGAGCTCCCTGCTCCAGCTCCGCCTCGTGGTGCCCGGTGCGGTGCCGCTCCCCGTGCGGGCGGGCCTGTCGTACGACGCCGCCGACCCGTACGCCGTCACGGTCGACTTCCACACCGGCGGGCCGACGGGCAGCCCTGGCGTGGTCTCCGAGGACGACGACGACGTCGTGTCCTGGACGTTCGCGCGCGCCCTGCTCACCGACGGCGTGTCCGGCCCGGCCGGCGCCGGCGACGTGCAGGTGTGGCCGAGCAGCAGCGCCGGCGAGCGCGTGGTGTGCCTGTCGCTGTCGTCGCCGTCGGGCACCGCGCTGTTCGAGGTGCCGCTCGGCGACCTCGTCGACTTCCTCGGCCAGACGTACGACGCCGTGCCGACCGGCGCCGAGAGCGAGCACGTCGACGTCGAGGGCGAGCTCGCGCTGCTGCTGGGCAGCGAGCCCGGGGCCTGACCGGTCTGCTAGGTTCCTAGACCGCAACAGGGGGCTCCCGCAGCCCCTGTCGCACGCGGACGTGGCTCAGTTGGTAGAGCACAACCTTGCCAAGGTTGGGGTCGCGGGTTCGAATCCCGTCGTCCGCTCGGTAGGTGCCCGTCAGGGTGCCGCGCCGGCGCCGTCCCCCGGCTCCGGGCCGGATGGCCGAGTGGCTTAGGCAAGGGCCTGCAAAGCCCTGTACGCGGGTTCGATTCCCGCTCCGGCCTCCCGCTCCAGGCGATCCACAACTGCACAGCTAGGGCGATTGGCGCAGTCTGGTAGCGCGCTTCCCTGACACGGAAGAGGTCACAGGTTCAAGTCCTGTATCGCCCACCTCGACCCCGTCGCGCCGGTACCGTCCCCGCGCATGACGACCGCGACGCGCCTGCGCAGTGCCCTGCTGGTGGGCGGCGTCGCCGCCGGCACCCTGCTCACCGGCGCGCCGCCGGCCTCGGCCGCCGCCGTGTGCGACGGCGACTACGTGCGCACGTGCATCAACCTGCGCCAGACGTCGGACTACTACGTCGCGGCGAGCGCCTCGATCCGCGACACCGACCTCGGCAGCGACTACGCCGTCGGGGTCCAGAACGTCACGCTGCAGATCAAGCGCGGCGGCCAGTGGGAGTTCTTCGACGACGTGGCGAGGGACCGCGACGGGCTGCACGACGTGAGCGACGCCGTCAGCGACGGCGGCTTCTCCTGCAGCGGGTACGGCACGGCCGTCCTGCGCGCCAAGGCCACGATGCGCTGGCAGCGCGCCGGCAGCGCGACGGTGACCACGGAGTACGTCTACAGCACGACCGTCGGCATCCCCTGCTGGAACGGCGGCTGAGCCGGCCCGGACGCCCGCGCGAGGCGCAGGCGGCGGCCGCGGTCCGCGAGGCGCGCGCCCTGCTCCGCGAGCGCTGCGGCGAGCGCGTGGCGGGCGTCCTGCACTACGGCGCCGTCGACCTCGACCCGGAGCACCTCGTCGTCTGGGTGCTGCTGGCCGGCGAGCCGGACGCGCTGCCGGAGTGGCTCTTCCCGACGGCCGCGCAGCTGCGCGACCCGGGAGGGCACGGGCTGCCCGCCGACCTGCCGGCCCTCGTGGCGGTCGTGCGCGGGGCGCTGGCGCGGCACGGCTGGCCGGCGGCCGACGCGGTGCGCGTCGGGTTCGACTCCGCGGAGCGGGTGGCCCGCGCCGGCGGCTTCGCGTACTTCAGGTAGCCCCGCCTCCCACCACTGCGTGTGGTCCACGGCACACTCCGGTCAGGCCCCCGTGATCCGGAGTGGACGACGATGTCCCAGACGAGCACCACCCACGGCCCGGTCCCCGGCGACACCCCTGCCGGCTCCGCGCTGCAGACCCTCTACTACGACCGCGCGCCCGACGACGTCGGCGCCCGCGGTCCCGCCGCCGTGGCCGGCGTGGTCGCCGCGCACGCCGCGCTCGCGCAGCGGCGCGACCCCGGCGAGGCGCTCGTGCGCGTCTGGACGCCGACCGAGGCCGCCGACGGCTGGGCGGTCGGCGGCACGGCCGTGCAGGTCGTCGTCGACGACATGCCCTTCCTCGTCGACTCGGTGCTCGCCGAGCTGACGCGCCGGCGCCTCGGCGTGCGGCGGCTCTTCCACCCGCTCGTGCCGGTGCGGCGCGACGCCCAGGGGCGGCTGACGGCCACGGGCGAGGGCCCCGACGAGTCCTGGATCCACGTCGAGGTCGACCGGCTCGACGACGACGCGCAGGCCGGGCTGGCGACCGCCCTGCGCGCGGTGCTCGCCGACGTGCGCGCGGCCGTCGGCGACGCGCCGGCCATGGCGGAGGCGGCGCACGAGGTCGCGGCCTCGCTCGACGGGCACGGCAGCCCGGCCGAGGTCGCCGAGGTGCACGCCCTGCTGCGCTGGCTCGTCGAGGCGCGGGCCGCGCTCCTGGGCTACGCGCGCGTCGAGGGCGGCACGACCACCGCCGCCCTCGGGCTGCTGCGCGACCCCGCGCACGCCTCGTGCGGCTCGGCGGGCGGCCTGCTGACGGTGCGCCGCTCCCCCGCCCGCTCGACCGTCCAGCGCTCCGCGCACCTGGAGTGCGTCACGGTGCGGCTCGGCGACGTCGAGCACCGCTTCGCCGGGCTGCTCAGCAGCGCCGCCGCGAGCAGCAGCGTCCTGCAGGTGCCGGTGGTGCGCAGCAAGGCTCGCGAGGTGCTCGACCGCTCGGGCTACGCGCCGGACAGCCACTCCGGGCAGGACCTCCTGCAGATCCTCGAGACCTACCCCGTCTCCGAGCTCTTCCAGGCGCCGGTCGCGCACCTGGAGCGCGTGGCCCACGCGGTGCTGCGGCTCGGCGAGCGCCGGCGCCTGCGCCTGTTCGTGCGGCGCGACGACGAGGCCCGCACGGCCAGCTGCCTGGTCTACCTGCCCCGCGACCTCTACACCCGCAAGGTGCGCCTCGCCTTCGAGGACGTGCTGCGCGAGGCGTACGACGCCGACGAGGTCGACGTGACGATCAGGGTCGCGGAGTCGGCGCTCGCCCGCCTGCTGCTCGTCGTCACCGCGCGCGACGCGCTGCCCGAGGTCGACGAGGTGGCGCTGGAGAAGCGGCTCGCCGAGCTGGCGCGCTCCTGGGACGACGACCTGGCCGCCGCGCTCGTCGAGGCGGTCGGCGAGGACGAGGCCGCGCGGCTGCTCCGCGCCTTCCCGGAGGGCCTGCCGGAGGCCTACAAGGCCGACTTCGACCCGGCGACCGGCGCCGAGGCCCTGCAGCGGCTCGACCGGCTGGAGGCGCTCGGCGGGCTGACCATGCACCTGCGCCGCCCGGCCGGGGCCGCCCGCACCGAGCTGCGGCTGCAGGTGTCGAGCAGCGCCCCGCTGTCGCTGTCGGCCGCGCTGCCGGTGCTGCGGCACATGTCGGTCGAGGTCGTCGACTCCAGCCCGTACGACGTGGTCACCGCCGCCGGCGGCGAGGTGCACCTCTACGACATCGGGCTGCGCGCCGCGGGCGAGCTCTACGACGCCTCGGACGGCCTCGACACGCTGTTCCGCGACGCCTTCACCGCCGTCTGGAGCGGCGCCGCCGAGGACGACGGCTACAACGCGCTCGTGCTGCGCGGCGGCCTCGGCTGGCGCCAGGTGGTCGTGCTGCGGGCCTACGGCACCTACCTGCGGCAGTCGGGCTGGACCTTCAGCCCCGACTACGTCGAGCAGTGCGTCGTCGGCCACCTCGAGGTCGCCCGCCTGCTCGTCGAGCTGTTCGAGGCGCGCTTCGAGCCCGACGACGACCTGGCCCTGGACGCCCGGCAGGCGCTCGTGGACGAGGTGAGAGGGCGGCTCGACGCGGCGGTCGACGCGGTCGAGAGCCGCGACGCCGACCGCATCCTGCGGGCGTTCACCGCCGCGGTGCTCGCCACCACGCGCACCAACGCCTGGCAGCGCACGCCCGACGGCCGCCCCAAGGAGCACCTGGCGGTCAAGCTCGACCCGCACCGGCTGCCCGAGCTGCCGCAGCCGCGCCCGGAGCGCGAGGTCTGGGTCTACTCCCCCCGGGTCGAGGGCGTGCACCTGCGGTTCGGCGCGGTCGCGCGCGGTGGCCTGCGCTGGTCGGACCGGCGCGAGGACTTCCGCACCGAGGTGCTCGGCCTGGTCAAGGCGCAGGCGGTGAAGAACGCCGTCATCGTGCCGGTCGGCGCCAAGGGCGGGTTCGTGCCCAAGCGGCTGCCCGACCCGGCCGACCGCGAGGCCTGGCTGGCCGAGGGGGTCGCCGGCTACCGCACCTTCGTCAGCGGGCTGCTCGACCTCACCGACAACCGGGTCGGCGACCGCGTCGTGCCGCCGCCGCGCGTGGTGCGGTGGGACGGCGACGACCCGTACCTCGTGGTCGCGGCGGACAAGGGCACCGCATCGCTGTCCGACACCGCCAACGAGGTCTCGGCGGCGTACGGCTTCTGGCTCGGCGACGCCTTCGCCTCCGGCGGCTCGGCGGGCTACGACCACAAGGCCATGGGCATCACCGCGCGCGGCGCCTGGGAGTCGGTGCGCCGGCACTTCCGCGACGCCGGCGTCGACGTGCAGGCCGAGGAGATCACCGTCGCCGGCATCGGCGACATGAGCGGCGACGTCTTCGGCAACGGGATGCTGCTGTCCGAGCGCCTGCGCCTGGTCGCGGCCTTCGACCACCGGCACGTCTTCCTCGACCCCGACCCCGACCCGGCGACCTCGTACGCCGAGCGCCGCCGGCTGGCCGCGCTCCCCCGGTCGTCGTGGGCCGACTACGACCCGGCCCTGCTGTCGCCCGGCGGCGGCGTGTTCCCGCGCACCGCCAAGCGGGTGCCGGTCAGCCCGCAGGTGCGGGCGCGGCTCGGCCTGCCGGACGGCACGACCTCGCTCGCGCCGCCCGACCTGCTGCGGGCCGTGCTCCGCGCGCCCGTCGACCTGCTCTGGAACGGCGCGATCGGCACCTACGTCAAGGCCTCGACCGAGTCGCACCTCGACGTCGGCGACAAGGCCAACGACGCCGTGCGCGTCGACGGCGCGGAGCTGCGGTGCCGGGTCGTCGGCGAGGGCGGCAACCTGGGTCTCACCCAGCGCGGCCGCGTCGAGGCGGCGCTCGCCGGCGTGCGGCTCAACACCGACGCGCTCGACAACAGCGCCGGCGTCGACTGCTCCGACCACGAGGTCAACATCAAGGTGCTGCTCGAGGGCGCGGTGCGCGACGGGGCGCTCGACGCGCCCGGCCGCGACGCCCTGCTCGTCGCCATGACCGACGACGTCGCCGAGGCCGTGCTGCGCCACAACCGCTCGCAGAACGTGCTGCTGGCCAACGCCCGCACGCACGCCCGCCCGATGCTCTCGGTGCACCGCCGGTTCCTCGCCGAGCTCGAGCACGACGGGGCGCTCGACCGGGCGCTGGAGGCCCTGCCGACCGACCGCGAGCTCGACGCGCGCGCGTCGGCCGGCCGCGGGCTCACCTCGCCCGAGCTCGCCGTGCTCGTCGCGTACGCCAAGAACACCCTCAAGGCCGAGCTGCTGCGCACCGGCCTGGCCGACGAGCCGTGGTGCGAGGACCGGCTCCGGGCGTACTTCCCACCGCTGCTCGTGGAGCGCTTCGGCGACCGGCTGCCCGGCCACCCCCTGCGCCGCGAGATCGTCGTCACCGAGGTGGTCAACGACCTCGTCGACCGCGGCGGCACGAGCTTCGCCTTCCGCGCCCGCGACGAGACCGGCGCGCCGCCGGCGCACGTCGTGCAGGCGTACGCCGTCGCCCGCGAGGTGTTCGGCATGCCGGCGTACTGGGCGCAGGTCGAGGCGCTCGACGGGCACGTGGCGCCCGAGGCCGTCGTCGGGCTGCACCTCGAGGGCCGGCGGCTGCTGGACCGCGCGGTGCGGTGGTGGCTGCAGGTGCGCCGGCCGCCGCTGGACGTGCTCGCCGAGCGCGCGCTGTTCTCGGCGCCGGTGCAGCGGCTGCTGCCCGCGGTGCCCGACCTCGTGCGCGGCGCCGAGGGCGAGGCGCTGCAGCGCAGCGTGCGCGCCCGCGAGGACGTCGGCGTGCCGACCGGCACCGCCACCGCCGCGGCGGCGCTGCTGCACGGCTTCCCGCTGCTGCACGCCGTGGAGCTGGCCACCCGGCTCGGCCGGCCGGTCGACGAGGTCGCCCCGCTGCTCTACGCCGTGTCGGACTGCTTCGGCGTCGACGAGCTGCTCGAGCAGGTGTCGCGGCTGTCGCGCGGCGACCGCTGGGCGGCGCTGGCCCGGTCGGCGCTGCGCGACGACCTCTACGCCGCGCTGGCGGCGCTGACCGGCGAGGTCCTCGGCGCCACCGCCGAGGGGCCGGTCGACGACCGCATCGCGCAGTGGCTGGACGCCAACGCCCAGCCGCTGCGCCAGGCGCGCGCCCGGCTCGAGGAGATCGCCGCGCTGGAGACCAGCGACCTGGCCACCGTGTCGGTCGCGGTGCGGGCGCTGCGCTCGCTGCTGCGCGCCTGAGCCGGTCGGGTGACGCGCCCCACGCCACCCGACCGCGCCCCCGCGCGGCGCGAACGACGGGTGTGCGCCCTCCGCCGGACCGCCGCCCCGTGACGGGCGCGGCGCCGTGACCTACCGCGCGGTCATCGCGGTCGCCCTCGCCGGCATGCGGCTGCTCGGGCTGCGCCGGCGGGTGCGCGGGCTCGAGCACGTGCCGGCCCGCGGCGGCGCCGTGCTGGCCGTCTCGCACTTCAGCTACCTCGACTTCGTGCTCAGCGGGTGGCTGGCCTGGCGGCGCGGGCACCGGCTGGTGCGCTTCCTCGTCACCGGCGCGGCGTTCCGGCACCCGGTCGCCGGGCCGCTGCTGCGCGCCATGGGGCACGTGCCGGTCTCCCGCGACGGCGGTGGGCCCGGCGGTGGTGGTCGTGGTGCTGGCGGCGGCGACGCCTACCGGGCGGCCGTCGCCCGGCTGCGCGCCGGCGAGCTGGTCGGCGTCTTCCCCGAGTCGCGCGTGAGCCGCAGCTTCACGCTGCTGCCGCTGCGCACCGGCGCCGCCCGGATGGCCGGGCAGGCGGGCGTGCCCCTCGTGCCGGTGGTGGTCTGGGGCACCCACCGGATGAGCACCCGCACGCACCGCACGCGCCTGCTGCGCGCGCTCGGCACGCCCGTGGAGGTGCGCGTCGGCGCCCCGCTGCACCCCGGGCCGGACGACGACCCGGCCGTCGTCACCGCGCGGCTGCGCGCGGCGATGGAGGCCCTGCTCGCCGAGGCCCAGGCGGCCTACCCCGTCGTGCCCGAGCCGGGCGCCTGGTGGCAGCCCGCGCACCTCGGCGGCGGCGCCCCCACCCCCGAGCAGGCGCAGGCGCTTGACGCCGACGACCCTGTCGTGCAGCGCGAACGCGCCCGCGAGGACCCGCACGACCGACGACCGCACCGACGAGAGGCGACACCGTGACCCTGAAGGCCGGCGACCAGGCCCCGCAGTTCGAGCTGCCCGACGAGGACGGCACCCCGCGCAGCCTGTCGGGCCTGCTCGAGCACGGCCCGGTGGTGCTGTTCTTCTACCCGGCGGCCATGACCACCGGGTGCACCG
>CANKBT010000055.1 GCA_947479995.1 Frankiaceae bacterium
ACGGCGATGCGCAGGGCGTCGAAGAGCACGGTCATGTGCTGCCTCCCGGCGGGGTCGGCTGGGCTGGGTCGGGGGTGCGCGCGAGCCAGCGGTAGGCGCCGAGACCACCCATGCTCACCATCAGGCCGCCGCAGCCGGTCATGACCGCGGCGTCGCTGGTGACGACGCCGTAGACGAAGCCGCAGAGCGCGACGAGCACGACGAGCTGGCCGAGCAGCACGGGGGACAGGCCGTCACGCACATCGCTCTCCCGTCAGGGTCAGGGCGCGCGCCGCGTGTGCGCGTCGAAGAAGCGGACGTACTCCTGCGCGGGCACGGCGAGCGCGAGGGCGGTGCTGTGGTCGAGGAGCTCGCTGACCTTGACCGCGGTGCCGCCGAGCGCGGTGGCGAGCTGGCGCACGAATTGCGGGCGGGTGACGCGGTCGCCCTCGGAGTACCAGAGGCGCACGGGCACGTCGGTGGCGGCGAGCGCGCTGAGTGCGGGCTCGCGCAGCGGGTTGGCGTAGGCCGGCAGCGGGGCGGGGTGGGTCACGCCCCAGCGCGCGTCGATCTGTGCGCGCTCGACGCCGAAGGTGTTGCGGTCGCGGATGTCGTCGGTGTCGGCTGCGGGCATGACGCCGCCGATGCACGCGACGCGCTGCGGGAAGAGCCGCAGGTAGGTCATGGCCGTGAGGTCGCCCATGCTCGTCGGCGCCAGGGCGATGCGCTCGGCATCGGTGCCGTGCCGCTGTGCGAGGAGCGGCCGGTACTGGTCGAGCAGCTGTGCGGCCGCCTCGACGCCCCAGTTGTCGCCGAGCAGGTCGGGCGCGCACACGACGAGCCCGGCCTGCAGGAGGAGCTCGACCTGGCGGCGCGCGGCGACGTCGTAGACGTAGTCGCGGGAGGTGGCGCCGGCGCCGTGCGGCATGAGCACGGCGGGTCGGCCGCGGCCGCCGCCGTTGGGTACGGCGATGAGCTCGCGCTCGGTGGCGGTGATGCTGCCGGCGCCGAGCTGCCAGGTGCTCACTGCTCGGCTGCGCCGAAGGTGTGGACCTTGACCTCGGTGCGGTAGCCGCGTCGCTGCTCGGTGGGGCTGAAGTAGCCGTTGCCGAGGCGGAGCACGCCGGTGTTCGCGGACTTCTGGCCGCGGACGACGAAGGTGCGGGTGGCGCCGACGACGCCGATGTCGGCGCTCACGCGCAGCTCGGGCTGCAGCGTCTGGCCGACGGTCAGCTGCCGCACGGCGACGCCCTGCGTCCCGTTGAGCGGCGTGACGCCGGCGGTCGTCTCCCACAGCGAGAAGATGACGGCGCAGGTGGTGGCGGGCGCTGTCTCGACGTCGAGCGCGGCGAGCACGTCGATGAAGACGGGTGCGCTGCCACTGACCGGCTCGACGGTGAAGGTGAGCAGGTCGGTGAGCGTGGTGCCGATCTGCGGCGAGCGCACGCCGCTGATGTCGGTGATGAGCTTGACGAGGCGCGAGCCGGCGGGTGAGACCGGCACGGGCCGGCCGGAGGCGGCGGAGTAGCCGAGCAGGTCGCCGTCGTTGGCGCCCTGCATCGCGCGCAGCAGCGCGGCGTCGGTCTCCTCGCCCGCGTTGAGCGTGAAGGAGTCGTACGCCAGGACTTCGACCGTCTCGGTGCGCGTGCCGATGCCGACCTCGTAGGTGCCGGCCGGCACGCCGGCGAGCTGGAACACGCCGCTGTCCGTCGTCGTGACCTGGCCGGCGTAGCCGTTGGGACCGGCGACCGCCAGGATCTGCCCGGAGAGCACGTTGCCGGTGCGGTCGATCGCGGTGGTGGGGATGCTCTTGCCCAGCGGCATGGTCAGCGCCTCTCGAGGGTGGTCAGGCGCGCGGCCTGCTCGCGCTGCCGGCGGGCGTAGTTGAGCGGCGGCGCGCCCAGCGACAGGCTGATGCGCTCCTCGCCGCTGTCGCCGATGTCGGCGGCGACCTCGACGACGCGCAGGGGCGTGTCGACGGCCAGGCGGCCGCTGTAGACGACGACGCGGCAGGTGTCGCCGAGCCAGATGTGCGCGGGGCCCTCCCACCAGCCATCGGCGAGCTCGACGCTGTAGGACGGCGACAGCGTGCGGGCGGCGAGCGCGAGGGCGTCCGCGCGTTCCTCGAGCGACGGCTGCTGCTTGAGGTCGGTGTCGCCCTGCTGGGTGTCCCAGCGGCCCTCGGGCCGGCTGGCGAGGTCGGGCGCCTCGCGGTTGACGGGCGTGGTGCCCTCGCCGCCGGAGTAGCGCCCGGCGTTGGCGTAGTCGCGCGGGTCGACGGTGCGCGTGAGGCTCGCGACGGCGCCGCCGTAGTCGAGGATGACGCCGCGGTCGGCGCCGCGCTGGGGGTGCCAGATGTTGAGGCTGAGCGCTGATGGCGACGTCGCGAGCACGTCCCAGTCGAAGCCGTCGATGACTTGCGACAGCTCGTCGATGCGGCTGCCGATGCTGTTGCCCGGCTCGTACGTGCGGTCACGCCGCCGGCCGGTTGCTGCGCCCGGGCCGCGGGCGATGCCCAGGTCGCCGGCGGTGCGGCGCTGCGTGTCGCTGAGCAGCTCCCAGGCGATGTCGCCCTGGTCGGCGCCGGCGTACATGAGCGTGCTGTCCGCGTAGAGGAGTCGCCGGCGCAGCAGCTCGCGGTAGTCCGCCGCGTTGATGCCCACCTCGTGCGTGTCGCCGTCGAGCGTGTCGGTGGTTGCGCCGACGCGCGCTCGCAGCAGCTGCTGCCCGTCGCGCAGCACGTGCAGGTCGGTGCTGAGCTCGTCGACGAGGCGCGCCTGCTCGTGCCGGCCGTCGATCGAGCACGTCGTCGTCGAGGGGTCGGTGAGCCGCCAGACGGCCTTGCGGTTGCGGGCCTCGGTCAACTCGTCGGACCACCCGCCGCCGGCTGGACCGACGATCCACTTCCAGGTCACTGGACGGGCCGGACGAGGATCGAGTAGGCGGAGAAGCGGGCGTCGCCGGTGAAGCTCGCGATGCCGGTGCCGGCCTCGCGGTAGAGCGTGGGCTGGTAGGCCATGGCGCCGCTGTTGGCCGGCGCGCGGTTCGTGACGGGCGTGTTGAAGGTCCACTTCTCGACGCCCTTGCTGATCTGGCCGCGCAGGTCGACGCCGGCGGTGAGGTTGCGGATGAAGGCGCGGAACTCGTCGCCGGGGACGGACTGCGTGATGGCGTGACCCGGCTGGATGACGTGCACCGCCGCGTAGGGCAGGTCCGGCACGGTGAGGATCGGTGCGAGTCCGATGCTGAGGTTGGCGCTCGTCTCGCCGGCCAGCCCGGGGGTGCTGAGCAGCAGGTCGGCGACCGGCAGCCGGGCCAGCGACCGACGCGAGCTGATGTTGCTCGCGGTGATGCTGCCGGTCGCGGCCGTCACGGTGACCAGCGCGAGGGTGATGGCGCTGTCGGGCTGCGGCGGGGTGCCGCCGCCGGTGTCGGCGAGGACCTCGATGACCTGGTCGTACGTGCCGGCCGGGACCGTGCCGTCGGCGCTGCGGTCTCGCACGCGCAGCACGACGCGGTGCACGCGCTGGCCGGAAGCGGGGGCGGCGGGGATCGGCCGGTTCTCGACGGCCGTGGACCGCAGCACGTACCCGCCCTGCGCGGCGATGCTGTCGCCGTACACGACCGCCATGCCGGGCGCGATGTCCACGGTGAAGTTGGCGCCGTTGCTGCGGGGGCTGACGGCGTAGTCGCCGGCGCCGATGACGCCTTCGCCCAGAGCGGCCTGCACGAAGGAGCGGTGCTCGAGCGCTGAGACGTCGAAGCCGTCGTCGCCGGCGACGGCCTGCATGTAGAGCGGGCGGATCAGCGTCACGGCGACGTCCTCACAGGTAGGTCGGGCGGTACGTCAGCAGGGCCTGGGCGGCGCCGGCGTAGTTGTCCGGGGTGAAGCGGACGCTCGAGGAGCCCGGAGGCAGGGCCCACCAGGTGGCCGTGGCGAAGTCGAGGGCGCCGTACCGGGAGGCGTCCGGCAGGCCGTTGACCCGCGCGGTGTGAGCGGCGAAGTCGACCTCGAGGTAGTCCCCGGCGGCGATCGCCAGGCCCGGGAAGGACAGCGAGCCGACGCCGTCGAGGACGAGCTCGGGGCCGGTGTGCGGGCCGTAGAGGCGGGCGACCGGCGACGCCGGCGCCGTTCCGGGGTTGGTCACCGTGACGATGCCGCTGCCGCCGCCAGGCGCGTAGGTGAGCGGGTAGCGCACGGGGTAGCGGATGCCGACGGATCCGGCGCCGCCGGACGCCATGACCGTGGCGGACAGCTCGTCGGC
The DNA here is from genome assembly GCA_947479995.1 of Frankiaceae bacterium. GTDB lineage: Bacteria > Actinomycetota > Actinomycetes > Mycobacteriales > SCTD01 > CANKBT01. The sequence goes on from CANKBT010000055.1 coordinate 4,245, forward strand.
CGCCTCGAGCACGCCGTCGGGCGCGACCCAGGACATCTGCACCGCGACGCCGTCGAGCATCTCGGCGATCGCGGGGGCGCTGACCTGCTCGGTGCGCAGCCGCACGCGCCGCGGTGCCGGCCAGTCGCTGTTGTCGAGCAGCAGCAGGGGGCGTGCGGACGGGTGGCAGAAGGCGAGCAGCTCGTCGAGCAGCGCCCAGGTGCCCGGCCCGAAGATGGTCAGGTCGACGGTGAGGGCGCGGGCGCCGTGCAGGCGCGTGCGGTCGGTGGTGCCGCTGCGGTCGGTGCGCGCCTGGGTGACGCTGCGGACATCGGGCCAGCCCAGCGTCAGCTTGCCGAGTGCGATGCGCGCGTCGGCGAGGAGCTCCATCGTGCGGTCGCCGTCGGTGAGGGCGATGCTGCGCCAGGGCAGCGCGCCGCCGTCCTCGTCGGCGGAGAGGTCGAAGCTGAGGATCACAGGCCGGACGCCATGACCTCGAACTCCGCGCGCCGGGCGAGCACCTCGGCGTCGAGCGTCTCGCGGATGACGACCTGCGCGCCCTCAAGCACGTGCACGGAGCGGCTGGCGCTGGGCGCGGCTGGGGGCGATGCCGTCGGCATCAGGACCGTCGCGCCGCGCGCGTAGTCCTCACCGGCCGCCCACATGGGCGTGCGGCCGGCGTTGATGGCCTCGAGCAGCTCGGCGTTCTCGGCGGCGTCTGCCGCGTTGACGACGTACTCGCCGGGGCTGGCCATGAGGGGCACGCGGTCGTCGGTCGGGCCTCCGGCGCCGTAGACCCACCCGCCGCCGGCACGGCGCAGGCCGCCGTACTCGGAGCCGACCGGGGCGCCGGCCACGGCGGTGGCCATCATGGCCTTGACGTAGGCGGTGTAGTCGCGGACCTTCTCGCGCGCGGCGGCGTCGTTGAAGATGGCCTGCGTCGTCGCGGCGTCGGGGATGAACATGACCTCGTCGGCGTAGGCGCGGGCGGCCTCCTCGGTGTAGCCGAAGCGCGTGCCGGCGCGCACGAGCGCGTCGCGCGTGAGGTTGAGCTGCTCCTGCACCTGGGCGTGCGGTGCCTGCTGGTCGATGAGGGCCTGGGTGACGGCGTTGCCGTTGGCGGCGATGTCGTTGAGCACGCGGGCGTTGGCGTCGCCGGCGGCGGTCGTCGAGTCGAGGGTGGCGCCGTGCTCGGCGAGGGCGGCGTCGACCTCGCGCACGCTCTCGCGGAACTCGATCTGCGCGCCGCGCAGGCCGAGCGCCTGGTTGGCCTGCTCGAGAAGCTCGGCGTTCACGGCGGCCAGCTGCTGCGCGTAGGCCTCGGCCTCGCGGGCGGCCGCGGCCTGCTCGCCGGCGAGCTCGGCGGCGGCGTCCGACGCCGAGCCCGACGTCTGCCCGGTCTCCTGCAGCGCGGCGGCGTTGCGCCGCGCGGCCTCGGTCGCCTCGTCGGTGTGGCCCGCCAGGCCCTCGACGCGCTCGCGGAAGACCGAGGCGCCGACGCCCGCGTCGGCGGTCGCGTCCGCGACGATCTGCAGCGCGCGGCTGTTGCCCATGGCGGCGTCGGTGACGACGCTGAGGCTGATGCCGAGCTCGCGGGCCTGCTTGAGCAGCCCGTCCTTCTCGAGCGTGTTGGCGACCTGCGCGCGCGTGTTCTCGCCGAGCGCGCCGCTGTCGGCCTCGATGGCGGCGGTGAGCCCCTCCACCGTGGCGGTCACCTTGGCCGCGCGGGCGGCGGCCTTCTGCTGCTCGTTGCCCCAAGCGATGGCGCCGATGGTGGCGACGGCGAGGCCGACCGCGAGGGGCCCGCCGGCGGCGCGACCGAGCGCGCCGACCTTGCTGACCGCTGCGCTCGAGCGGGGGCCGAGGGCGGACAGCGAGTCGCCGAAGCTCTTCAGCCGCGGCAGCGCCAGGGCGAAGGCGCCGGCGGCGATGCCGACCGCCGCGGTGGTGCCGACGACGCCCGCGACGGCGGCGTGCACCGGCCCGGGCAGGTTGCCGTAGGCGTCGGACAGCCCGGTGAGGCCCTGCGCGAGGTAGCGCAGGGTGCCCTGCGCCTGCTCGCCGGTCTTGATGAGGTTGGTGTCCATCGAGCCGCGGAGGCGCTCGAGGTCGCCCTGCAGGTTGTCGGTCTTCTCGGCGGCCGTCTCGGCGGCGTACCCGCTGTCGTTGACCTTCGTCGTCCACTCGGCGACGCCGGCGGCGCCCTGGTCGTAGAGCACGGCGGCCGCGCGGATGGCGTCGGAGCCGAAGATCGTGCCCATGGCGGCGTTGCGCTGCTCGACGGTCATGCCGGCGAAGGAGCCGCGGAGCTCCTCGGCGAGCCGGCTCAGGCCGATGAACTGGCCCTGGCTGTCGTAGGCGCTGAAGCCCAGCTGCTGCATGAGCTCGGCGGCCTCGCGCGACTGCGGGGTCAGGCGCTGCAGCATGGCCTTGAAGGACGTGCCGGCGTCGCTGCCGATCAGGCCGGCCGAGGCGAAGGCTGCCAGGGCCGCGGTCGTCTCGGTGACGTCGAGCCCGGTCTGGTCGGCGACGAGGCCGACCTGGCCGAGGGCGGCGCCGAGGTCGCTGACCTCGCCCTGTGCCTTGCCGGCGCCGGCGGCGAGCAAGTCGGCGATGCGCGGGACGTCACGCCCGGACAGACCGAACTGCGTCATGGCGGTCGCGGCGATCTCGGCGGCGTCGGCCACCTCGAGCTGGCCGGCGGCGGCTAGCGCGAGCGCGCCGTCGAGGGCGCCGCCGAGGATGTCGGTCACCTCGACCCCGGCCTTGGCCAGCGCCTCCTGAGCCGCCGCGGCTTCGGTGGCGCTGAAGACCGTCTGGGCGCCGGCGTCCAGCGCCGCATCCTTCAGGTCGTCCATCTCGCTGGCCGTGGCGCCGGTGGCGGCCTTGACGCCGGACATCTGCGACTCGAACTCCATGGCGGCGTTGGCGGCCATGGAGAAGGCGAGGGCGGCCGTGCCGCCGACGGCGGCGACGCCGGCGCCGACCTCGGTCCACGCCTGCTGGTTGTCGGCGGCCTCCTGCGCGATCTCGCCGGCGAGGTCTCGGGTGGCGGCGGCGGCGCTGCGCAGCCCGGCGATGTAGTTCGACACCTCGGCCTGCAGCCGCACGCGCACGGACCGGTCAGCCATGACGCCTCCCGGCCGGTGTCGCGATGCGTGGTCGGACGATGAAGTGCAGGGCGTGTGCGTGCTGCGTCTTCTCCGCGTACTCCCTGCGCTTGATCGACAGCGAGGTGCAGCGGTGGCAGCGGTGCGGCGGCGGCACCTCGTACTGGCCCTCGCGGTCGGGCTGGGTGGTCTCGCTCAGCCAGCCGCCGCAGCCGCTGCAGGTGTCGGCTTGCAGCAGCGCGTGGGCCTGCGCCCAGCCCTGCTGCTCGTCGTCCCACTCGGGCTCGGTCGTCGAGCGGAGCAGCCGCCCGTCCGCGTCGTGCTCGTGCACCGTCACGGGCTCCCAGCCCCAGAAGCGCTTGGGGCTGATGCCGAGGCCGAGCGCTACTCCGACGTCGCGTCGGAGGTCGCCAGAGTCGCGGAGGCGGCGAAGGAGAAAGGGACGTCGACCTTGCGCCGGCTCAGTCCGAGGGCCTTGTCGATGAGCTCGTCGAACTGGCCGGCCGACAGCACCGTCTCGAGGCGCGCCCACTGCTCGTCCGTGGGCGCGGGGTCGATGAGGCAGGCCCGCACGAGCGCGGGGAAGAACGTCTCGAGGTTGTACCCGGAGCGCCGGTCGTGCTGGTCGTCGGCGCGGGGCGGGTGCGCGCCGACGAGCTCGAGCCAGCTGACGCGCGACAGGCCGCGCAGCCGGAAGGTGTGCGACGCGGCGAGCATCTGCTGGCGCGCGTTCTCGATGGCGGTGGCCACGTGTCGGCGCGCCCCGCGGTCGGCCAGGGTGACCGTGCGCGGGGACATCGCTGCCAGCTCGCGCTCGAGCTCCTCGAAGCGCACGACGAGGTCTGCGCGCAGGCAGACCTGCACGGTGCCCTCGGGGAGCGCGGCGTGCTCGAGCGCGGCGTCGAGGTCGACCACGCTCAGGCGACCACGGCGACGTCGCGGAGCATCTGCGACGTGACGCCGATCTTCTGCGTCACGCGCAGCCGGCTGTTGGCCTCGGGCGGGTTCTTCATCTGCTGGCCGCACTGCGCCGGCGTGACGTCGACGATGTCGCCGACGGTCCACGGCAGGTCGAACGCCTTGCCCCACCGCGCGACGATGAAGCCGGTCGTGCGGTAGCGCAGGGTGGTGAAGGCCTTGTTGTCCGTGGCGCTCACGTCAGCCTGCGGCTGGTAGACGTACACCAGGTCGAGGCCGTCCTTGAAGCGGCCGATGCGCTCGTTGTCGCTCGTCGAGCACAGCCGGCTGTCGGCCACCATCTGCTGATCCATGCTCGGCGAGTAGCCGTCCTCGGTGAGGTAGCAGGACAGGTCGACGACGCTGGCGGCCGACAGCTCGGTCAGCTTGGGTGCCTTGGGGTCGGTGAGGGCCGGGGCCCAGGCGATCCGCAGGTTGCCGTCGGCCGGCAGGGCCGTGGGCTGCGTGGGGGTGGTCATGGGGGTCTCCTCGTCGCTGCGGGCTGGGCGCTACGGCTGGTCGGTGCCGTCGCCGGGCGGCGGCGGCTCGGTCGTCGGCTCCGTGGCGCCGAAGCGCTCGCGCAGCTCGTCACGGGTGAGGTCGGCGACCTCGTCGGCGTCGGCGCCGAGGGCGTCGACGGCGTAGGCGGCCCACTCGGCCTGCGACGCGTTGCCCTTGGGCGGCGTGCTGCCGGCGGGCGGCGTGAGCGAGTACTTCGCCGGCCGCGGCTGTGCGGTGGTGCCGCTGATGTCGGGCCAGCGCTCGGCGTTCAGCCGCTCGTGCAGCTCCTTGTCGAAGGCGCGCTCGTCGATGTCGTACTGGTGGCCGGTCGACCTGTCCCGCACGCGGGTGAAGGTGGGCATGTGGTGCTCCTCAGGCAGGGGCGGGCAGGGACAGCAGCGACCACTGGTCGACAGCGGAGAAGACGGCTGGGTCGACGTCGCGGTCGGCGCGCACGGGCTGGGTGACGTCGTGCTTGACCTTGGACACGGCGCGGCCGGGCACCGTCAGCCGCGCGTCGACGAGTGCGCTGTGCACGCGGCTCTGGACCCAGCGCGCGTTCTCGGGGCGCTGCCCGACGCTGTGCGTCGTCCAGGCGACGGTGGCCTGCTGCTGGTGACCCGCGAGGGTCGAGGTGCGGTGCAGAGGTGCGGCCATCCACAGCACGGCGTAGGGCAGCGCCGGCCGCGCCTCGCCGGTGGGGACGTGTCCGTCGAAGACGGTGAGGCCGCTGGCCAGCAGCGCCTGCAGGACTGCGGCCGCGTGTGCCTCGACGTCGGGCGCCGGCGTCACAGCTCTTCGCCGGCGTCGCCCAGCGCCCGCTCGAAGCGCGGGCCCTCGAGGTCGAGCGCCGGCCCGAGGTGCGCGTAGGGCGGGTTGTTGACGCTGCCGTACTCGAGCAGGTTGCCGAGGGCCCCCTGCGTCAGGTCCTTGTCGGGGCCGATCTCCGCCCACGCCATGCTGCCGGGGCGGAAGCCCGCGTCGTGCGTGATGGCGCGGGGGTAGTGCGGCGCCTCGGAGAGCCCGGCGGAGAAGCGGCGGGCGTCGGCCTGCACGTTCTGCGCCCCGACCTTGACCGCGCGGTAGGCCTTGCTCTGCATCTGCGTGCTGGCGCTGGTGAGGTCGGCCGCCAGCTGCTCGAGCTCGCTCATCCGCTGGTCTCCTCGCAGTGCAGGGCGCGGCGGGTCGCGAAGCTGCCGCGGGCGACCGCGCGCACTGTGAGGCGGCGGCCGACGAGCGTCGGGTCGGCTCGGCACGCCAGGACGATGACCACGTGCCCGACCTGCGGTGCCTGGGCCGCGAGCGGCAGCTGCACGACGCGGTCGTGCTGGTAGACGGTGCGCTCGCCGGCGTCGGCCGTCTCGGGCTCGACGTCGCGCTCGGCGATGAGGCAGGGCCCATCGGGCTGCACGGTCGTCTCGGGTCGGACGTCGCGGCCGGTCGCCGGGTCCATGGTCGGTGCGCCGACGGCCACGACCCGGCAGCGGTCGACCATGAGCCGCTCGGCGAGCGCCTGCCCGCGGGCGCGGACGCGCTCGGGCCCCATCAGGCGCCGATGACGTAGACGCTGCGGCCGTAGCGGCTGCGCAGCTGGTCCGCGACCTGCGCTGGCAGCGTGCCGGCGGGCGGGCCGTCGGTCGGGCTCATGAAGGCCTCGTTGAACTGGCCGTCGGGGCTGATGGCGTGCGAGCGCACCTCGGGGCTGCCGAGCCCTCCGTCGCGCCGGGCGGCTGCGAGGCGCTGGGCCGCGAGCACGACGGTCCAGGCGACGAGCTCGCCGGGCACCGGGTCGTAGCCGTACGTGAAGGTGACGGCGACGTCGCGCGCGCCGGCGCGCGACCAGGGGCTGTGCCCGATGCGCAGCCGGCCGTGCCGGTGCGTCCAGGCGGTGGGCGCGAGGGCGACCCCGCCGACGGCGACGAGGTCGACCGAGCGCACGGGCTGCTGGGGCAGCCACAGCTCGGTGGTGCCGGCGTCGAGCTCGAGCTCGACGGTCGCGGTGCCGACGCTGACGTGCTGGCCGATGGCGGCCTGCAGCTCGGCGGTGGCGTCGGTGAGCAGGCGCTCGAGCTGCAGGCGCTGCGGGCCCTCGAGGGTGACGCCGCTGCGACGCTCGTAGTCGGCGACGGTGGCGAAGGCGGTCACGCGGTCCTCCTCGCGGCGGGCGGGCATGCCGGGTGTCGGCGGCATGCCCGCCGCCGCGGCTCGGGCTGGTGCTAGCCGAGCAGGGTGGTGCGGGCCTTGCCGGCGCGCTCGGCCTCGAGGACGCGCTCGCGCTCGGCCTCGTCGGCGCTCTCGAGGTGGGCCTGCACCTCGGCGACGCTGTGCTTGTTCGGGTCGAAGGCGCCGTCGCTGTCGGCGTGGCCCTCGGTCGACCCGTCGACGGTCTTGCTCGCCGCGGCCGCCATCGTCTCGGGCGTGGGGTGACCGACCTCGTGCGCCTGGCTGCCGGACGGCAGGCCGCCGGAGTCCTGCACGCTGTCCGGGTCGAAGGAGCCGCCGTGCAGCGACTTGAGGAAGTCGCCGTGCTCGTCGACGCGGCCGGCGTCGATCGGGTCGATGTAGGGCGCGGGCGGCGCGGTGGGCGGCCGGGAGGGCGTGCCGGCGGGCACGCGCTTGAGCTCGCCGCGCTCGATGCGCTGCTGCAGCACGGCGACCTTGGGGTCGGACGGGCCCGTGACGTCGAAGGAGACGACCTGGCCGGACTCGTTCTGGACGGTGATGGTGGGCATGGGCGGCCTCTCCTCGAGGTCTGGGGGACGAGCGGGCGACCTCGGCGGTGATGCGCGGGGCATCACCGCCGAGGTTCGTTCACGGCGTCGGTCAGACGGTGACGTCGATGTCCTGGACGGCGAGCGCCTCGGGGCGGATGACCTTCGCGCCGTACAGGTGCAGGCCCTTGACCGCGTCGCTGAAGCTGTCCTGCGGGCGGTAGGCCTCGACCTTGTTGATCTGCTCGGCCCAGGTGGTGGCCATGCGGTGCCCGGCGATGATGAAGCCGGAGACGGCGCCGGCGGCCGGCGCGGTGCCGACGGGCAGCGCGGTGCTCACCTTGACGTCCATGCCGAGGACGCGGCCGACGATGCCGTTGCGCAGCGTCTCGGTCGAGCCGGCGCGGCTGGCGTCGTTGAAGCGCGGGTCGAGCTGCAGCAGCGCCTGGAAGTCCGGGCCGATCGCGACCCAGCGGCCCTCGGCGGGCACGTCCTTGCGGTTGAGGGCCAGCGCGAGGCGCACGAGGGCCCGGTAGGCCTCGTCGGGGGTGGTGATGGCCGCGGGCGGCAGCACGGTGCCGGCGTTCGCCGTCATGATCGTGCCGAGGTAGGCGTCGGCGATCTCGCGCATGCGCTCGGCGGCGCGCTGCGCGGCGGTGGTGAGCAGCGCGCCGGCGTTCTGCACCTGCGCGCGGTCGACGTCGTCGACCTCGAAGGCGAAGTACTTGCTCTGGTCGATGACCAGGACCTGGTCGGTGGTGCTGAGCGTCTGCGGCGAGATGGCCGTGACGTTCTTGACGTAGTCGCTGACCGTCGGGTCGGACAGCGAGCCGATGTGGACCGTGTCGCCGCCCTGGCGGATCTCGCCCTCGTAGTCGGTGTTGACCGAGGTCCCGGGGTCGGCGAGGACGTACAGCTTGCTCAGCTTGGTGAGCAGCTGTGCGGCCCAGATCTTCGGGATGAAGAGGTCGACCGCGCCGAGGTCGCCGGCCAGCGCGAGGCGGCCGCGGCCGGCGCGGTCGAGCAGGCCGGCGAGCAGGAAGGACACCGGCAGCCAGAGCGCGGCCAGCGTCAGGAGCACAGCGAGCAGCTGCAGCATGAGGACTCCTCGTCCATCGGGTGTGGGTGCCCCCGCCAGCTGGTGCTGCGCGGGAAGTGGGGGGCCGGCTACGCCTTGCCGGCGAGCACGTCGACCAGGCGGCCCTCGACGCGGGCCTTCTCGATCGCCGCGGGGCTCATCGAGTCGAGGTCGGCCTTGGTGAGCTGGTCGGGGCGGTTGCGGCGGCGCTTGCCGCCGTCGGCGCTGCCGGCGAAGCGCCGGCGGCCGGTGTCGTCCTTGCCGTCGTCGTCCTTGCCGCCGGCGGCCTTGGCCAGGTGCGGCTTGCGCTCGAGCAGCTCGGCGAGCGCGTCGTCGATCGCCTCGGTGTCGATCTTGCCGCCGTCGACGAAGTCCTCGACCTGGCGCTGCAGCAGCAGCGCGGCGTCCTCGGGGTCGGCGAAGTTGCGCGCGGCCCGGGCCTCGATGCGGTCGGGGACGCGGTCGAGCAGCGCGGCGGCGGCCGCCTCCTCGCGTGCCTGGCGCCGGATCTCCTCGATGTCGGGCTTGTCGTCGTCCTTGCCGCCGCCCTTGCCGCCGCGGGC
>CANKBT010000056.1 GCA_947479995.1 Frankiaceae bacterium
CTCCGCCCCGGCGGACGACCCGCGCAGGTGACCACGGACAGACCCGGCCCCGCGCCGGTGCCTCTGACGCCCCGTGCGCCTCCTGCGCCGGGGCGTCCGTCGTGACAGGGCCAGGCACGCCGCACGCCGCACGCCGGCACCCAGCACCGTCCACCCCGCCCGCACGACCCCGACAGGAGGCGCATGGCCGCCGACACCGCTGGCACCGTCCAGCACGCCCGGGCGACGGTCCGTCCCGACAAGGCCGCCACGGTGGCCGAGCTCGCCGAGGCGTTCCGCTCCTCCGCCGCGACCGTCCTCACCGAGTACCGCGGGCTCACCGTCAAGCAGGTCACCGCGCTGCGCGTGGCCCTGGGCGCCGACACGACGTACTCCGTCGTGAAGAACACGCTCACCAAGCTGGCCGCGGCCGACGCCGGCCTGGCCGACCTCGAGCAGCTGCTCACCGGCCCGACGGCCGTCGCCTTCATCGGCGGCGACCCGGTCGAGGCCGCCAAGGGCCTGCGCGACTTCGCCCGGGCCAACCCGGCGCTCGTCGTCAAGGGCGGCGTCCTCGACGGCAAGGCCCTCTCGGCCGCCGAGATCGCCAAGCTGGCCGACCTCGAGTCCCGCGAGGTCCTGCTCGCCAAGCTCGCCGGCGCGATGAAGGCCTCGCTCACGCAGGCCGTCTACCTGCTCAACGCGCCGCTCGCGCAGGCCGCGCGCCTCGCGGCCGCGCTGCAGGCCAAGGCCGAGGAGGACCCCTCGGTCCTCGCCGGCGCCGGCACGCCCGCGACCCCGGCCGAGGCGCCCGCCGCCGACGCCGCCCCCGCTGCCGAGGCCCCCGCGGCCGAGGCCGCCCCCGCCGCCGAGGCGACCAGCGAGGAGGCGCCCGACGCCGCCCTCGCGAGCGCCGAGGCCGCTCCCGAGACCGACGGGGTCCCCGCGTCCCCCGAGACCGCCTGACCGGCTCCGGCCCGAGGCAGCACAGCACCACCGCACGACACCCCGCCCGCACCGCCGGAGACCGGCACACACCCAAGGAGCCAGACATGGCGAAGCTCAGCACCGAGGAGCTGCTCGACCAGTTCAAGCAGCTGACCCTCATCGAGCTCAGCGAGTTCGTGAAGCAGTTCGAGGAGACCTTCGGCGTCACCGCCGCCGCGCCCGTCGCCGTCGCCGCCGCCCCCGCGGCCGGTGGCGCTGCCGGCGGTGGCGACGACGCCGCCGCCGAGCAGGACGAGTTCGACGTCATCCTCGAGGCGGCCGGCGACAAGAAGATCCAGGTCATCAAGGAGGTGCGCACCCTCACGAGCCTCGGCCTCAAGGAGGCCAAGGACCTCGTGGACGGCGCCCCCAAGCCGGTCCTGGAGAAGGTCGCCAAGGACGCTGCCGACAAGGCCAAGGAGGCCCTCGAGGCCGCCGGCGCCACGGTCACCGTCAAGTAGCACCGCACCACCGCACCACCCGCCCGGCCGCGCGCCGGGCAGCACCGCCCGAGGCGGCGCACCCCACGCGGGTGCGCCGCCTCCGGCGTCTGCGGGGGTCGCGCAGGCCCCCGCCGCGGGGCGCGGACCCCCGTCCGGAGGCGGTGCCGTGAGCGCCGTCACCGACCCGGCTCACCCTCGTTGCACACCCGTACGCGACCGGCAGGTGACCCACCCGGCGCGCCCGCGTACTGTTCCTCCGGCTGTGACCCACGGCACTGCCCCGCAGGGGTTCGTACCGCCCCCGACCACCGCGAGACGGTCGGAACGGGACGTACCCTGGTGGGGCGCTGTGAGTGGGGTCACCGCCGCAGGTCACGGAGCCGCCCAGCCGGGGCGCTCCTGTCGGACAGGGTGGAGGACGGGTCCTCGTGGGCGTCGAGATCAAGGTCGAGCACCTGACCAAGCGGTTCGGGCGCCAGACGATCTGGGAGGACGTGACGCTCACCCTCCCGGCGGGCGAGATCTCCGTGCTGCTCGGGCCGTCCGGCACCGGCAAGTCGGTGTTCCTCAAGACCCTCATCGGCCTGCTCAAGCCGGAGAACGGGTCGATCACCATCGACGGCCGCGACATCACGAAGGTCAAGGAGAAGGACCTCTACGAGATCCGCAAGCTCTTCGGCGTGCTGTTCCAGGACGGCGCGCTGTTCGGCTCGCAGAACCTCTTCGACAACATCGCCTTCCCGCTGCGCGAGCACACCAAGAAGTCCGAGAAGGTCATCAAGGACATCGTCCTGGAGAAGATGGAGCTCACCGGCCTCACCGGCGCGGAGAAGAAGCTCCCCGGCGAGATCTCCGGCGGCATGCGCAAGCGCGCCGGCCTGGCCCGCGCGCTCGTGCTCGACCCCGAGATCCTGCTGTTCGACGAGCCCGACTCCGGCCTCGACCCGGTGCGCACGGCCTACCTCAACCAGCTGATCATCGACCTGAACAGCCAGATCGAGGCGACGTTCCTCATCGTCACGCACGACATCAACACCGCCCGCACCGTGCCGGACAACATCGGCCTGCTCTACCGCCGCCACCTGGCGATGTTCGGCCCGCGCGAGATGCTGCTCAGCAGCAACGAGCCCGTCGTGCGCCAGTTCCTCAACGCGCAGCGCGAGGGGCCGATCGGCATGGCCGAGGAGAAGGACGCCGGCGAGCTCGCCGCCGAGGCCGGCACCGAGCTGCAGGCGCTGCCGCCCATCCCGGCCCAGCTGTTCACCAGCAACGGCGAGATGCGCAAGACGCAGCGCGCCCCCGGCAGCTGGCTCAAGGAGAACGGCGTCACCCCGCCGCCCGGCAGCTTCCCCGGCATGGACCTCGGCTTCGAGGGCCAGGGCGAGGCCGCGCCGCAGTCCAGCGCGCCGCCCGCCACCCCGACGGCCGCCCCCAAGGGCCGCCGCACCTCGCTGAGCAAGGGCCGCGCCGAGGGCGACGACGACACCACCGCCCTGCCGGCCGCCGAGGAGTCCTCGGTGCGCGTCGTGCCGGCCCCCGGCCGCACGCCCCGCCCGGCGCCGCGCCCGGTCGCCGCCGCGAGCACCGCCGACACGACCGTGCTCGACACCCCGCGCCGCACCCGTGCCGTGCGCCGCTCGAAGAGCGAGGGCTGATGGCGGTCTCCGCCCTCGCCCCCGTCCGCGGGGCCGGCGACTTCTTCGCCTTCGCCCTCGACGTGCTGCGCGGGCTGTTCAAGCGCCCGTTCCAGCTGGCGGAGTACATCCAGCAGGCGTGGTTCGTCGCCAGCGTGACGATCCTGCCGACCGCGCTGGTCTCGATCCCCTTCGGCGCCGTGCTGGCGCTGCAGATCGGCAACCTCACCAAGCAGATCGGCGCGCAGTCGTTCACCGGCGCCGTCGCCGTCCTCGGCGTCGTGCGCGAGGCCAGCCCGATCGTCACCGCGCTGCTCATCGTGGGCGCCGGCGGCTCGGCCATCTGCGCCGACCTCGGCTCGCGCAAGATCCGCGACGAGATCGACGCCATGGAGGTGCTGGGCATCAGCCCGATCGCCCGCCTGGTCGTCCCGCGCGTGCTCGCCTGCATGACCGTCGCGTTCTTCCTCAACGGCCTCGTCGCCGTCGTCGGCGTCATCGGCGGCTACTTCTTCAACGTCATCCTCCAGGGCGGCACCCCCGGCGCCTACCTGGCCTCGTTCACCGCGCTCGCCCAGCTGCCCGACCTCATCGTCGGCCAGATCAAGGCGGTGATCTTCGGGATGATCGCGGCCCTGGTGGCCTCCTACAAGGGGCTCAACGCCAAGGGCGGCCCGAAGGGCGTCGGCGACGCCGTCAACCAGAGCGTCGTCATCGGCTTCATGCTGCTGTTCCTCGTCAACTTCATCATCACGGCCGTGTACTTCGAGGTCGTCCCGCAGAAGGGCGGCTGACGTGGCCATCTCCGGCAACTCGCCGCTGCCCCCCGTCGTCGAGAAGACCGTCAACCTGGTCAAGACGCCGGGCCAGCGCGGCCTGTCGTTCCTCGACGACCTGGGCGCGCAGCTGTCGTTCTACGCGCGCTCGCTCGGCTGGAGCTACCGCGTCGTCCTGCGCTACAAGAAGGAGGTCGTGCGCCTGCTGGCCGAGGTGGCCCTCGGCACCGGCGCGCTCGCGGTCGTCGGCGGCACGGTCGGCGTCATCGCCTTCCTCACCTTCTTCACCGGCACCGAGGTCGGCCTGCAGGGCTACGCCGCCCTCAACCAGCTCGGCGTCTCGAACTTCACGGCGTTCCTGTCGGCCTACTTCAACACCCGCGAGATCGCGCCCCTGGTCGCCGCGCTCGCGCTGTCGGCCACGGTCGGCTGCGGCTTCACCGCCCAGCTCGGCGCCATGCGCATCTCCGAGGAGGTCGACGCCCTCGAGGTCATGGGCATCCCGTCGCTGCCCTTCCTCGTGACGACGCGCATGATCGCCGGCTTCATCGCCGTCACGCCGCTGTACGTCATCGGCCTGCTGTCGTCGTACTTCGCCGCCCGCACCATCACGACCGGCTTCTACGGCCAGAGCACCGGCACGTACGACCAGTACTTCACGCAGTACCTGCCGGCCGTCGACGTGCTCTACAGCTTCGTCAAGGTGCTCATCTTCGCGGTGATCATCATCCTCATCCACTGCTACTACGGCTACTACGCCAGCGGCGGCCCCGCGGGCGTCGGCGTGGCCGTGGGCCGCGCCGTGCGCACGGCGATCGTCGCCGTCAACGTCGTCGACTTCTTCCTGAGCCTCGCCATCTGGGGCGCCACCACCACAGTCAGGATCGCCGGCTGATGGCCGTCCCCCGCCCTGCGGGCCGCCTGGCCCTCGTCCGGCTCCGGGTCTCCGGCGTCGTCTTCCTCGTCGTCATCGCCCTGCTCGTGGGGCTGTCGGTCGCGCTCTACAACAAGGCCTTCACCGACGTCGTCACCGTGCGCCTGCAGGCCGACCGCGCCGGCAACCAGCTCTCGGCGCCGACCGACGTGAAGATGCGCGGCCTCATCGTCGGCGAGGTGCGCTCGGTCGAGAGCGACGGCGACGGCGCCACCATCGAGCTGGCCCTGCAGCCCGACAAGGTCGACCTCATCCCTGCCGACGTGCAGGCGCAGCTGCTGCCCAAGACGCTGTTCGGCGAGAAGTTCGTCAGCCTCGTGTCGCCGGTCGGCGGCTCGACCGAGCCGATCGCCGAGGGCGACGTCATCGGCCAGGACCGCTCGACCACCTCGATCGAGACGGCCCGGGTGCTCGACGACCTCGTGCCGCTGCTCAAGGCGCTCGGCCCCGACGACCTGTCGCGCACCCTCAACGCGCTGTCCGGCGCGCTGCGCGGCCGCGGCGAGCGCATCGGCGAGAACGCCGTGCTCGTGCAGCAGTACCTCGCGCAGCTCAACCCGGCGCTGCCGACGATCCAGCGCGACCTCGTGGGCCTGGCCGACCTGGCCGACACCTACGACCAGGCCGCGCCCGACCTGCTCGCCGTGCTCGACGACCTGTCGTTCAGCGCGCGCTCGCTCGTCGACCAGCAGGAGGAGCTCGCGCAGTTCCTCGACACCACGAGCAGCTTCACCGGTAGCCTCGACTCGCTGCTGCAGGAGAACGAGCAGCGGCTCATCCGCGTGGCCAGCGAGTCGGTCGCGCCGCTGCAGCTGTTCGCCGACTACTCGCCCGGCTTCGGCTGCTTCCTGCAGGGCTTCTCGGACTACCAGCCGATCGTCGAGAAGACCTTCGGCGGCCTGCAGCCCGGCCTGCACATCACGCTCGTCGGCACCATCGACCAGGGCCCGTACGCCCCGGGCGACGAGCCGGAGTACGTCGAGACCGGGCCGCCGGACTGCCGGGGCCTGCCGAACCCGCAGATCCCCGCGCCCGACGAGCCCTTCGGCGACGGCTACCGCGACGAGACCGAGGTCCGCGCCCAGGGCGCGGTCGCGCCGACGCCGGTCGACAGCCCGGCCGGCCAGCGCCGCCTCGCCAACGCGGTGCTCGGCGCCTCGATCGGCCAGCCGGTCGGCGACCTGGCGATGCCCGGCCTGCTGGTCGGGCCGCTCGCCCGCGGCACCACGGTGGGGGTCCGGTGACCCCCGCCCGCACAGCACGACCGCACGTCCCCGCACCCGGCACGGCGACAGGAGGAGCAGCGTGAAGACGTCTGCCGCGCTCGTCAAGCTGATCGTCTTCATGATCGTCACGAGCATGATGACGTTCGTGCTGGCGGCCACGATCGGCAACTTCTCCTTCGGCGACCGCTCCTCGTACAAGGCGGAGTTCACCGACGTCACCGGCCTGCTGCCGGGCAACGAGGTGCGCATCGCCGGCGTCCGCGTCGGCAAGGTCGACGCCCTCGAGCTCGAGGGCAAGACCGCGGTCGTCGAGTTCTCGCTCGACGACGGCCGCACGATCAGCGACTCCGCGCAGGTCGCGCTGCGCTACCGCAACCTCGTCGGCGAGCGCTACCTCGCGGTCGTGCCCCAGCCCGGCGGCGGCGCCCAGCAGGACGAGGACGCCCTCATCCCGGACGACCGCACCACCGAGGCGCTCGACCTCACCGTGCTGTTCAACGGCTTCAAGCCGCTGTTCCAGGCGCTCGACGCCCAGTCGATCAACCAGGTCAGCTTCGAGCTCATCCAGGTGCTGCAGGGCGAGGGCGGCACCGTGGAGAGCCTGCTGCAGCGCACCGCGTCGCTCACCAACACGCTGGCCGACCGCGACGCCGTCATCGGGCGCGTCATCGACAACCTCACGACGGTGCTCGCCACGGTCGACGACCGCCAGGTGCAGGTCGACGAGCTCGTCACCCAGCTGCAGCGCCTGTCGTCCGGCTTCGCCGCCGACCGCGAGGCCATCGGCGCCTCGCTCGACGGCATCAACGAGCTGACGACCGCCACCGCCGGCCTGCTGGCCGACGTCCGCGGCCCGCTGCGCGCCGACATCGCCGAGCTGCAGGTGCTCGCGACGACCCTCGACGACCAGAAGGAGGTCGTCGACGGGGTGCTCGAGCGCCTGCCCGGCAAGCTCGACCAGATCCTGTCGACGGCCGTCGACGGCGGCTGGTTCAACTTCTACCTGTGCGGCGCGACGCTCGACAACGTCTCCGGCGCGCTCACCCGCCTCGGCCTGCCGCAGGCGGTGGCCGACCAGGTCGACGCCGCCCTGCCGGACATCCTCGTCAACCAGGCCCAGCGCTGCACCACGACCGGGGGGACCGCCCAGTGAAGCCCTTCCGCGAGATGAACACGACCGTCATCGGGGCGGCCGGCGTCGCGCTGATCCTCGGCGGGCTGTTCGTCAGCTTCAACACCGACGACCTGCCGGTCATCGGCTACCGCGACGTCTACCAGGCGGAGTTCACCGAGGCGGCCGGGCTCAAGCCCGCCGACGAGGTGCGCGTCGCCGGCATCAAGGTCGGCAAGGTGACCGAGGTCGAGCTCGCCGGCGACCGCGTGCTGGTGACCATGCGCCTGCGCGACGTCGAGGTCGGCAGCGAGTCGCGCGCCGACATCCGCATCAAGACCGTCCTCGGCCGCAAGTTCGTCGCCCTCACCCCCGAGGGCCCCGGCACGCTCGACGAGGACGACCCGATCCCGCTCGAGCGCACCAGCAGCCCGTACGACGTCGCGGCCGCGTTCCAGGGCCTGGCCGACACGATCGGCCCGACGGAGACCTCGCCGGACGCCATCGACACCGACCAGCTGGCCGAGGCCTTCGGCGTGCTGGCCGACACCTTCCGCGACACCCCCGACGAGGTGCAGGCCAGCCTGGTCGGCCTGTCGCGGCTGTCCGACACCATCGCCTCGCGCGACGCGCAGCTGCGCCAGCTGCTCGACCGCTCGCGCGGCGTCACCGACATCCTGGCCCGCCGCGACCAGGACCTCGTGAGCTTCCTGGACGACACCAACCTCGTGCTCGAGGAGATCCGCAACCGCCGGGTCGCGATCGACCAGCTGCTCACCAGCACCACGCAGCTCGCCGACCAGCTCACCGCGCTCGTCCGAGAGAACCGCGCGCAGCTGCAGCCGACGCTGGAGCGCCTGCGCGGCATCGTCGGGGTGCTCAAGGAGAACCAGGACAACCTCGACCAGGGCATCGCCAAGCTCGCGCCGTTCGTGCGGGTGTTCGGCAACAACCTCGGCAACGGCCGCTGGTTCGACACGCTGATCTACAACCTGCCGGACCTCGCGACCTTCTCGCCCGCGTCGGCCTTCCCCTGCGGCCAGCAGAACGCCGACACCGAGACCAACCCGAACGTCATCCCGCAGTCGGGCCTCGCCTCGCTGGCGATGGCGCCGGTGCGCGACGACGACGCCGAGCTGCGCAACGACTCGTGCACGCTCACCCCGGACGAGAACGCCGCGATCAACGGAGGCGGGAACTGATGCGCACCTCCCGACGCACCACCCGGCTCGTCCTGGGCGTCGTCGCGCTGTCGGCCGCCGGCGGCGTGGCGGGCTGCGGCGCGCTGTCCGACGACGAGCCGCTGCGCCTCACCGCGCACTTCGACCGCACGGTCGGGCTCTACGAGAACAGCGACGTCCGCATCCTCGGCGTCAAGATCGGCAAGGTCGTCGACATCGTCCCGGAGGGCACCACCGTCCGGGTCGAGATGGAGTACGACCCCGAGTACAAGATCCCGGCGGGCGCGCAGGCCGTCGTCATCGCGCCGTCGATCGTCAGCGACCGCTACGTGCAGCTCACCCCGGCCTACACGACCGGCCCGCTGCTCGAGGACGGCGCCGACCTCGGCATGGACCGCACCGCGGTGCCGGTCGAGCTCGACCAGATCTTCCAGGCGGTCGACCGCCTCAACGTCGCGCTCGGCCCGGAGGGCGCCAACAAGGACGGCGAGCTGAGCGACCTGCTCAGCGTCAGCGCCGACAACCTCGACGGCAACGGCCAGGTCCTCAACGACACGCTCGGCGACTTCGCGACCGCGGTCGAGACGCTGTCCAACCAGCGCGACGACCTGTTCGGCACGGTGACGAACCTGCAGGACTTCACCACCACCATCGCCAACAGCGACGCGACGATCCGGCGCTTCAACACCGACCTCGCCGACGTCGCCGCGCAGCTCGAGGGCGAGAAGGAGGACCTCGCGCTGGCGATCCGGCAGCTGTCGGTGGCCCTCGGCGAGGTCTCGACCTTCGTGCGCGACAACAACGACGTGCTCACGGCCAACGTCTCGGACCTGGCCGACATCACCGGCACGCTGGTCAACCAGAAGGCCGCGCTCGAGGAGTTCCTCGACACCGCGCCGAGCGCCCTGTCGAACCTGCAGCTCGCCTACAACCCGAGCTCCTCGACCCTCGACACGCGCACCAACAACGTCGGCGACGAGCTGCCGGCCACGCTGTGCGGCCTGCTCACCCCGCCGGACCCGCTCAACCCCGGCGGGCTGCTCCCGCCGGAGCTGTCCGAGCAGCTCGGCGGGCTGCTCAACAACCCGCTGATCACCGACACGGTGATCGCCGCCGTGACCGAGAACTGCGAGCTGCTGCTCGGCACGGTCACCGGCGCCGAGGGCCAGCTCGCCGCGGCGGCACCGCAGTCCGCGGTCGCCCCGGCGGTCCTGCCGCGCGACACCACCCTGAGCGACCTCTACGGAGCCGGCCGATGACCCGCACCCGCACCGGCACCCGCCGCCGCACGGCCCCCGCGGCCGCCGCCCTGGCGCTGCCCGCGCTGCTGCTCACCGGCTGCGGCTTCCAGGGCGCGCAGTCCTTCCCGCTCCCGGGCGGCGAGGGCACCGGCGACGACGCGTACGAGGTGACGCTGGAGTTCAGCGACGTCCTCGACCTCGTGCCCCAGAGCTCGGTCAAGGTCGACGACGTCACCGTCGGCTCGGTCAAGGACATCGAGCTGCGCGACAGCGACCAGGTCGCCGTCGTCACGGTGACGGTCCGCGACGACGTCGCGCTGCCCGCCAACACCGTGGGCAGCCTGCGCCAGACCTCGCTGCTCGGCGAGAAGTTCGTCAGCCTCGACGCACCGCCGGAGGACGTCGCCCAGGGCGACCTGCGCGACGACCCGTACATCCCGATCGGCGAGACGACCCGCAACGCCGAGATCGAGGAGGTGCTGTCGGCGCTCTCGCTCGTGCTCAACGGCGGCAGCCTCGAGCAGCTCCAGGTCATCAACCGCGAGCTCATCAACGCCCTCGACGGCCGCGAGGCCGAGGTCAAGGACCTGCTGCGCCAGCTCGAGGCCTTCGTCGGCGGGCTCGACGACCAGAAGGCCGACATCGTGCGGGCCCTCGACAGCCTCGACCGGCTGACCGCCCGGCTGGCGGCCCAGCGCGGCGTGCTGGCCACTGCGCTCGAGGACCTCCCGGACGGCGCGCGCATCCTCGCCGACCAGCGCGAGAGCCTCACCGAGGTGCTCACCGGCCTCGACCGCCTCGGCGACGTCTCGGTGCGCGTCATCCAGGCCTCGCAGCAGAACACCGTGGCCGACCTCGAGGCCCTGCAGCCGATCCTCGCCGGCCTCAACCAGGCCGGCACCGCGCTGCCCAACGCGCTCGAGCTGCTCGCGACCTACCCGTTCCCGCGGACGGTCGACACGGGCATCCGCGGCGACTACGCCAACCTGTTCGTGTCGGTCGACGTCAACAGCCTCATCGACTTCGCCCTGCGCGAGGCCCAGGCCGGCGCGCCCGGCGGCGGCGCGCCCGCGCCGCCCGGCGGCGGCCTCCCGGCCGTGCCCGGCCTGCCCGAGCTGCCCCTGCCCGCCGTCCCCGGCGCGCCGGGGCTGCCGACCCTGCCCGCGCTGCCCGGCGTGCCGCAGCTGCCCGGCGTCACGTCACCCGGCACCACCGGCTCCTCGGGGCTGTCCGACCTGCTGATGGGAGTCCTGCGGTGATCACCCGCCAGACCAAGCTGCAGCTGCTGGTCTTCGGCCTCATCTCGGTCCTGGGCCTGACCTTCACCGGCGCGAAGTACGCCGACCTCGACAAGTACTTCGTCGACGAGGGCTACATCGTGGCCGCCGACTTCATCGACTCCGGCGGCATCTTCGAGGGCGCCGAGGTCACCTACCGCGGCGTCCGCGTCGGCGAGGTCGACGAGCTGCGGCTGCTCGAGAGCGGGGTGCAGGCGCGCCTCAAGCTCGAGCAGGACGTCGAGATCCCCGTGGACAGCCGAGCCGTCGTGCAGAACCGCTCCGCCGTCGGTGAGCAGTACATCGACCTGCAGCCGACGCGCGACGGCGCGCCGTACATGGACAAGGGCGACGTCATCCCGCAGCGGATGACGAGCATCCCGGTGCCGCCCACCCAGCTGCTCGTCAACCTCGACCGCTTCATCACCTCGGTCGACACCGAGGACCTCTCGGTCGTGCTCGACGAGCTCGGCACCGCGTTCGAGGGCAGCGGCGAGGACCTCACCCGCATCGTCGACGCCGGCGACCTGCTCACGCGCGCCGCGACCGACGCGCTGCCGCAGACGCTGCGCCTCATCGAGGACGGCGAGACCGTCCTCGACACCCAGCGCGACGTCTCGGAGCAGTTCCTGTCGTTCAACCGCGACCTGGCGTCGCTGACGCAGCAGATCCGCGACAGCGACCCGGACTTCCGCAGCCTGTTCGCCAACGGCACGCAGAGCGCGCTGGAGACGACCGACCTCATCGAGGCCAACCGCAGCGACCTGCCGATCCTGCTGTCGAACCTCGTGACCGTCGCCCAGGTGCAGAAGATCCGCATCCCGGCGATCCGGCAGATCCTCGTGACCTACCCGAACGTCGCGGCCGGCGGCTTCACCGTCACGCCCGACAACCCGCAGGACCCCGACCCCGAGCGGGCGACGACCGCGGGCACCGCCCGCTTCGGCCTCGTCACCTCGATGGAGCCGGGCGTCTGCGGCGCGTCGACGATCCCCGGCGGCGGCGAGGCCCCGCGCGGGGCCAGCGACGCCAGCGAGAGCGGCGACCAGGGCTACGGCGTCAACCGCGAGCCCTCCGACCAGCGCTCGGTCGGCGAGGTCGCGGCCGACGAGCCCGGCCTGGCCGCCGAGCTGAACCGCCGCAACACCACCTCGTACTGCGGGGCGCAGGCGGCGGGCGACCCCGAGTTCGTCTCGCAGGACGGTTCGCTCGTGCCGCAGACCCGCGGCTCGCTCAACGCCCCGCGCCCCGACGGCCTGCGCCCCTACACGGGCCAGCAGGACGTCTCGCCGACCCCGCCCGGCGGCTCCGCGCCGGCCGGCGGCCAGGCCTCGGCGACGGCCGCGCCCGCCGCCTTCTCGCTCGGCGACTACGACCCGCGCACCGGCAACGCCATCACCGCCGACGGCCGCACCGTCACCATCGGCGCGTCCGACCAGCTGGCCGGCGCGATGGGCCAGAAGTCGCTGCAGTGGCTGCTGCTCGGCCCGCTGGTGCAGCGCTGAGCGATGATGGCGGCGTGACGACGGCTCCGGACGAGGACACCAGCACTCGCGACGGCACCGGCGACGGGGCTCCCGGCAGCACGCCGGGCCCCGTGCCGGCGCGCGCCCTGCGCCTGCTCACGGCGGCGGTGGCCGCGCTGTCGGTGGTGCTGCTCGTGCTCGCCGTCGTGCTCGCCCTGCAGTGGCAGCGCGCCCGGTCGGCGCAGGACGACCGCGAGGCCGCGCTGTCGGCCGCCGAGGCGCAGGGGCTCAACCTCACGAGCCTCAACCCGGACAACGCCGAGGAGACCCTCGCCGACATCCGGGACGGCGCGACCGGCGAGTTCCTCACGACGTTCGAGCAGGAGCAGCCCGGCCTGCTCGCGGCCATCGCGTCGAACCAGGTCAACACGCAGGGCGTGCTCGTCGCGAGCGCCGTCCGCGAGATCGACGAGGACGAGGCGCGGGTGCTGCTCACCCTCGACGTCGCCGTCACCAACGCCGCCTCCGGCGGCGAGCAGACCTCCCGGCGCTTCCGCGCCGAGATGACGATGAGCAAGCAGGACGACCGCTGGCTCACGTCGTTCTTCGACCTCGACGTCGTGGCCGACGAGGAGCCCGGCGCCGGCGCCCCGGCCGCGCCGACGGCGCCCGGTGCCCCGACGGCGCCGAGCGCCCCCGCGGCCCCGGTCGACCCGGCCGCCCCCACCGCCCCGACCACCCCCGCGCCGGAGCCCTCGTGACGACCACCCCGCCGCCCGGCGGCGCCCC
>CANKBT010000057.1 GCA_947479995.1 Frankiaceae bacterium
AGCAGGTTCTCGACCGGCTTCGGCAGCGCGCCGTAGCGGTCGAGCAGCTCCTCGCGGACGGCGTCGACCGCGGCGTCGTCGGAGGCCGCGGCGAGCCGGCGGTAGGCCTCCAGCCGCAGCCGCTCCCCCGGTACGTAGTCGTGCGGCAGGTGCGCGTCGACCGGCAGGTCGACCTTGGTGTCGGGGCGGTCGTCCTCCGGCGCGCGCTCCCCGGCGAGGCCCCGCTTGTAGTCGTTGACCGCCTCGCCGACGAGCCGCATGTAGAGGTCGAAGCCGACGCTCGCGATGTGCCCGGACTGCTCGCCGCCGAGCAGGTTGCCGGCGCCGCGGATCTCGAGGTCCTTCATGGCGACGGCCATGCCGGCGCCGACCTCGGTGTTCTGCGCGATGGTGGCCAGCCGGTCGTACGCCGTCTCGGTGAGCGGCTTCTCCGGCGAGTACGTGAAGTAGGCGTACGCCCGCTCGCGCCCGCGGCCCACGCGCCCGCGGATCTGGTGCAGCTGCGACAGCCCGAAGGCGTCGGCGCGGTCGACGATGAGCGTGTTGGCGTTGGGGATGTCGAGCCCGGACTCCACGATCGTGGTGCAGACCAGCACGTCGAAGCGCTTCTCCCAGAAGCCGACCATCACCTGCTCGAGCGTCGCCTCGTCCATCTGCCCGTGGCCGGTGGCGATCCGCGCCTCGGGCACCAGGCCCTGCAGGCGCTTGGCGGTGCGGTCGATCGACTCGACGCGGTTGTGCAGGAAGAAGACCTGCCCCTCGCGCATGAGCTCGCGCCGGATGGCCGCCGCCACCTGCTTGTCGTCGTACGGGCCGACGAAGGTGAGCACCGGGTGGCGCTCCTCGGGCGGGGTGAGGATCGTCGACATCTCGCGGATGCCGGTGAGGCTCATCTCGAGCGTGCGCGGGATCGGCGTCGCCGACATCGTCAGCACGTCGACGTCGGTGCGCAGCGACTTCAGCTGCTCCTTGTGCTCGACGCCGAAGCGCTGCTCCTCGTCGACGATGACGAGCCCGAGGTCCTTGAACTGCACGCCCTTGGACAGCAGGCGGTGCGTGCCGATGACGACGTCGACGCTGCCGTCGGCCAGCCCCGCGAGCACCTCGGCCTGCTCCTTGGCGGAGTTGAAGCGGCTCGTCGCGCGCACGGTCACCGGGAACTGCCCGAAGCGGCCGGAGAAGGTGCCGAAGTGCTGCTGCACGAGCAGCGTCGTCGGCACGAGCACCGCGACCTGCTTGCCGTCCTGCACGGCCTTGAACGCGGCGCGCACGGCGATCTCGGTCTTGCCGTAGCCGACGTCGCCGCAGATGACGCGGTCCATCGGCGAGGGCTTCTCCATGTCGGCCTTCACCTCGTCGATCGCCTCGAGCTGGTCGGGCGTCTCGACGTACGGGAAGGCGTCCTCGAGCTCGCGCTGCCACGGGGTGTCGGGGCCGAAGGCGTGCCCGGGGGCGGCCATGCGCGCGGAGTAGAGCTGGATGAGCCCGGCCGCGATCTCCTTGACGGCCTTCTTCGCGCGGCCCTTGCGCTTGGCCCAGTCGCTGCCGCCGATGCGGTCGACGCTCGGCGCCTCGCCGCCGACGTAGCGGGTGACCAGCTCCAGCTGGTCGGTCGGGACGTAGAGCCGGTCGCCCTTGGCGTACTCGAGCACGAGGTACTCGCGGGTGGCGCCGGCGACGGTGCGCTGCACCATCTCGACGTAGCGGCCGACGCCGTGCTGGTCGTGCACCACCGGGTCGCCGGCGCGCAGCTGCAGCGGGTCGACGACGTTGCGGCGCTTGCTGGGCATGCGCTTGCTGACGTCCTTGGTGCCCGTGCCGCGCTGGCCGGTGAGGTCGGTCTCGGTGAGCACCACGGTCTGCAGCAGCCCGCTGGTGAAGCCGGTGTCGAGGCAGCCCGTCGTCACCTGCACGGTGCCGGGCTCGGGCTTCGCCTCGTCGACGAGCACGGCCGGCACGTCGGCGCCGCGCAGCACCTCGACCATGCGCTGCGCCGAGCCGTGGCCCTCGCTGGTGAGCACGACGCCCCAGCCCTGGCCGAGCCAGCCGCGCACGTCGGCGACGGCCGCCTCGGTCTCGCCGCGGTAGGCCGCCGGCGCCTGCGCGGCGAGCACGACGGCGTCGTCCTCGAGGTCCTCGTCGGCGGTGAACGGCGACAGCGACCACCAGGGCCGGCCCGAGGCGCGCACGTGGTCGCGCACGTCGACGAGCGAGCGGTACGCCGCAGCGCCGAGGTCGACCGGCGCCTGCCCGCCGGTGGCGGCCGTCGCCCACGACGCCTCGAGGAACTCCTGGCTGGTGCGCACCAGGTCGTGCGCGCGGGTGCGGATGCGCTCGGGGTCGCAGACGAGCACGGTCGTGCGCTCCGGGAGCTCGTCGGTGAGCAGCACGAGGTCGTCGACGAGCACCGGCGCGAGGGCCTCCATGCCCTCGACCGGCGTGCCGTCGGCGATCTTCTCGGTCATCTCGCGCAGCTCGGGGTGCTCCTCGCCGAGCAGCCGGGCGCGCTCGCGCACCTCGGGCGTGAGCAGCAGCTCGCGGCACGGCGGCGCCCACAGGCCGTGCTGGGCGACCTCGAGGCTGCGCTGGTCGGCGACCTTGAACCAGCGCACCTCCTCGACGGTGTCGCCCCAGAACTCGACGCGGACCGGGTGCTCCTCGGTCGGCGGGAAGACGTCGACGATGCCGCCGCGCACCGCGAACTCGCCCCGCTTCTCGACCAGCTCGACGCGCGCGTACGCGAGGTCGACCAGGCGCCGCACGACGTCGTCGGGGTCGGCCTCCTGGCCCTGCGCCAGCGCGACCGGCTCGAGGTGGCCGAGCCCGCGCACCTGCGGCTGCAGCAGGCTGCGCACGGGGGCGATGACGACGTCGAGCGGGCCGGTGGTCGGGTCGTCGTCGGTCGGGTGCGCGAGGCGGCGGAGCACCGCGATGCGGCGGCCGACCGTGTCGGCCCGGGGGCTGAGCCGCTCGTGCGGCAGCGTCTCCCACGAGGGGTAGAGCGCCACGCGGTCGGCGTCCATGAGGCTGCCGAGCGCGCTCTCGAGCTCCTCGGCCTCGCGGCCCGTGGCGGTGACCGCCAGCACCGTGCGGCCGGTGCCGGCGAGCGCCGCCACGACGAAGGGGCGCAGGCCGGGCGGGCCGGTGAGGTCGAGCGTCGGCGCGCCCTCGCGGGCCGCCTCGAGCGCGCGCGCGAGCGCCGGGTCGCGCTGGACGACCTCGAGCAGACCGGCGAGGGGTGACACGGGCGGCGGCCTCCGGGCAGCACGGGAGCCCCTGCTCGGCCGGCGGCCGGGGGGTGCCCCCAGGCTACGTCGGGGTCCGGACGCCGGCCGGGTGCGTCAGCCGGCGGGGACGAGCCGCACCTGGGCAGGCACCAGGGACATGCCGTTGCCCGCCGCGTCCTGCAGGTCGTTGACGTCCGAGACGACGACGCCGAGGTCGCCCTCGGCGGGCACGCGCAGGTCGCCGAGGAGCGTGAGGGCCACCGTCGTGCCGGACGAGCACGCGGCCGTGATCTGGCCCGCGCCGTAGAACGCGTAGCGGTCGGCACCCGGTGCGGCGTAGCGGACGAGGAAGTCGCGGCCGTCGGCCTCGACCCGCGCGCAGTCGAAGGGCTCGTCCCACGTCACGGTGACGGTGCGGCTGCCGACGACCGCCTCGGCGCCCCTCGGCCGGGGCCCGCGGGTGTCGACCAGCTCCACGACCGGGCCGACGGCGACCAGCGCCTCCGCCGCCGTGCCGTCCGCCGCGAGCTCGAGGTAGGGCTGCGCCCCGCCCCGCTCCGGCGTCCCGTCGGCGCTCCCGCCGCCGTTGCGGATCAGCACGGGCACCACGCGCCCGACGCTCCGGGCCTCGAAGCGCACGCGCGCGGTGTAGCCGACGAAGGCGGCCGGGAAGCGCAGGTCCGCCTCCACGACGGCGGTCTGCCTGCCCGTGGCGTCCTCGGAGGGGGTGCCCGGCCCTGCGTCGTCGCTGCCCGCGGCGGGGCCCACCACGGCGAGGGCGGGGCCGCTGTCCGCGCGGTCGGTGCCCGGCACCGCGGTGAACACGGGCTCCGGCCCCGACGTGTCGACGAGCCGGGCGTCGACGAGCAGCACGCGGTAGTCCGCGCCCGGCACCATGTCGGTGACCGTCACGGTGAGGTCCGCGGGGAAGGCCGGCGGCACCTCGACCCGCGTCGGGAAGACGCCGAGGTGCGGGGCAGCGGCGCGGAAGGGCTGCACGGCGAACGCCGCAGCCGGGCCCTTCGGCGTGCCGTCCTGCGCCACCTCGACGGCGCGGCTGGCGCCGCCCTCGCCGTTCGGCGCGCCCGGGCGCCCCTCGCGGTGCACGACGACGACGACCTCGCCCTCGGCGACGCCCTCGAGCACCACGTCGCAGAGCGCCTCCGGCGACAGGTCCTCACCGCGCACGAGGGCCGTGCTGCTGCGGCTGCTCGGCACCAGCGGCCCGCCCGGCGCAGCGCGGTCCCGCGGCGGCTGCCCGCCGACGGAGGTGAGGACGGCCGCCGTCCCGGTCGGCACGGCCAGCCCGTCGCCGTCCGGGTCGTCGAAGACGGGGACGTTGCCGGTGGCGTCCACCGTGGAGGCGTCGAACAGGTCGACCCGGTACTCGACGCCGGGCTGCAGGGGTCGCACCACCTCGCAGCCGTCGTCCGTGCCCACGTCGACGGAGCCCGCGCCCTCGTCGTCGGCGAGCGTCCTCACGTCGCGCCGGTCGGTCACGGCACCGCGGCCGAGCTGCTCGCACGTGCTGGCCGCGGCCCGCGCCTGCTCCAGCGCCGCCGGCGCGACCGCCCCGCCCCCGCCGTAGACCTCGAGCGCCCGCAGGGTGGTGCAGCGCTCGGTCAGCGCCTCCCGCGTCGCGGGAGCCAGTGCCGCCGTCGGCGTGAGCAGCACCGGGCCCCCGAGCCGCCCGCTGCGCGCGGCCGCGGCGAGGCCGTCCGCGAAGCCGTCCCCGCGCGCGAGGCCGACCTGGGCGTCGTCGAAGCCGAGCTCGTCCCACGCGTAGTCGGCGATCGCGGCGGACGTGGCGTAGCGGTCGGGGCCGGACAGGCGCACGACGTCGTGCCCGGTCCGCCGTGCGACGTCGGCCTCGACGGCCGCGGAGACGGCCCCGGTGCCGCCGAGGACGACGACCTGCTCGACGTCGTACTCGTCGAGGACGGCCGCGGTCTCCGCGGGGAGCGCACCGGGCGCCGTCAGCAGCAGCGGCGCACCGGACCCGGCGCTCACGGTGCCGCCGGCGAGGGCGTCCGGGAAGTCCTGGCCGTTGGCGAGCAGCACCGTGCGCAGGCCGTCGACGTCGGGCAGGTCCGCCGGCTCCGCACCGGCGCGGGTGATCTCGGCGGCGGTCGCGTAGCGGCTGTCGCCGCTGACCCGCACGACGTCGGCGGACTGCGCGAGCTCCTCCTCGACCGCTGCCGAGACGGCACCCGTGCCGCCGAGCAGCACGACCGTGCTGGGCTGCAGCACCTCGAGCGCCTCGTACGTCGCGTCCGGGACGACGCCCGGGGCGGTCAGCAGCAGCGGCGCGTCGAGCGCACCGGCGAGGAAGCCGCCCGGCAGCGCGTCGGCGAAGGCGTCGCCGCGCGCGAGCACGACGACGTCGGCGCCGCCGCCGTAGGTGACCAGCGCGATGTCGGCGGCCGTCGCGTAGCGGTCCTGCACGGCGAACTGCGGGCCCGAGAGGCGCAGCACCTGCAGGCTCGGGACGGCCTGCGCCTCGGGCGCAGGGGCCGCGACGAGAACCAGCGGGGCGAGCAGCGCGGTGGCGAGGGCGGCGGTGCGCGTGCGGGGCGGACGGGACGTGCGGGTCGTGCGGACGGCGCTCAGCGCGGGCTCCAGGGACGAGCGGAGGGGGGCCAGGGACCGTAACCCGCCGGCGGCGCCGGGCGGGGTGCTTCCCGGCGCGTGCACCCGACCGGGGCTGGGCGGGCCGTCAGGCCGCGCAGGCCCGCACGAGCGCCGTCCAGGCCTGCTCGGCGGAGAGCGGCCGCAGCACCGCGCGCTCGCCGGTGCGGGCGGCGGCCCAGGCACCGGCGGTGCCGCCGTCGAGCACCGCCAGCCGCGCACGGGGCCCGCGCAGCTCGAGCCGTCGCGGCCGGGCGGCGGCCAGGGCGCGCAGCGCCTCCGCCCAGCCGCCGCCGAGGTCGTGCGGCACGCCGCTGCCCTCGCCGTGCGCGAGCGCCCGCACCAGCTCGGCGTCGGCCTCGAGGTGCCCGGCGACCGGCACGACCGGGCGCGGGCCGAGGCCGGCCGAGGCGGCGAGCCAGTGCGGGAGCAGCGCCGCGGGCAGCGGCTCCCCGGTCGCCTCCTGGGAGCTGACGTGGGCGCCGGCGCGGTGCCACCGCTGCACGGTGCCGTCGACGGTCCAGGTCACCTCGCCCTCCGCCGCACGGGGCCGCAGGCGCCGCACCTCGCCGCGCGCCGACGGCGGTGCCGGCCGGCCGGGGCGCGCGCCGGCGAGCACGCGCTGCAGGCGGGGGCCGAGCGCGGGCCACAAGGGGGTCGGCACCACGGCCAGCAGCACGAGCAGCCCGTCACCGGCGTCCGGCCGCAGGAGCAGGGAGGTCGTCAGCGGCGCGCCGGCGTCGTCGCGCGAGGCCAGCAGCGCCGTGCGCGCGGGCGCGCCGTCGCCGGCGGTCGCGTCGCCGACGTCGAGCAGCTGCGCCTCCCGCGCACCGAGGAGGCGGTCGGCGCACGCGAGCAGGCCGCTGTCGAGGTCCGGCGGGCCGGCAAGGTCCCCGGCCAGCAGCAGCGGCGCCTGCACCGCCCGGTCGACGAGGAGCCGCTCGGGGCCGGCGGCGACGGCGACGCCCTCCCGGTCCGGCAGGGCGCGCCAGCCGGCCGGCAGCCGCCACCCCGGCGTCACCACAGGCCGGTC
The DNA here is from genome assembly GCA_947479995.1 of Frankiaceae bacterium. Lineage (GTDB taxonomy): Bacteria > Actinomycetota > Actinomycetes > Mycobacteriales > SCTD01 > CANKBT01. The sequence continues at coordinate 6,889 of CANKBT010000057.1, forward strand.
TTGTCGCCGATCCAGCCGCCGGCGTCCTCGGCGGCCCCGCCCACGGCACTGCCGACGTCGCCGACGCCGCCGGCGACGTCGACCGCGGCGTCGGTGAAGCCGACGGCGTCGTCCAGCTCGTCGAGGCCGACCGAGGCGACGATCGCCGCGCCGGTGCCGGCGACGAAGCCGAGGGCCGCGGCGCCGGCCCCGCCGACGACGGTGCCCGGGCCGGGGGCGACGACCGTGCCCCCGCCCGCGCCGACGGCGGCCGCGGTCGTCGCGCTGGCGACGCCCGCGCCGATCACGCCGGCCAGCCAGCCCTTGCCCGCGGTCGCCGCGGACTCCCCGACGACGAGCTCGCGCTTCTGCGCCCCGGTGAGGAAGGGGTTGCCGGCGTGGTTGGCGACGCTGCCGCCGATCGTGCCGACGGCGCCGAGCACGCCGAGCCCGCGACCGGCGCGGTCCACCCAGCGCTTGGCGCCCTCGGGCAGGGCCGACGCGCCCCACAGCGCCTTGTCGCTGGCGAGCTCGGCCTTGGAGTGCACGAGCCCGCCGTAGGTGACGACCCCGCCGAAGGCCTGCATGGCCTGGTCCGCGCGCTCGGCCATGCCGGCGCGCTGCAGGAGCTCCGAGGTCAGCGGCCCCAGCGCGCCGTTGCTGCGCACGAGCGTGTTGGCGGCCGTCGTCACGTAGCCCTTGACGACACCGGCCACGCCGGGCGGCATCTCGCAGCCGACGTCGAGACCCGCGATGCGCCGCAGCGCCGCGGTGCCCAGCTCGAAGCGGTCGGCGACCGCCGACGCCGCGTCCTTCAGCTCGACCGGGTCGATGACGACCACCTTGCCGGGCGGGCCCTGCTGCGGCACCTGCGGCGCCGCGCCGCGGGGGTCGACCCGGGAGGGCTGGGGCGCCTGCCCGGGCGTGCCACCCCCGCCGCGTCCGACCGAGCCGCTCACACCCGCCCCCTCACCACGTGCGGCACCTCGCCGCCCTCGCGCTCGGCGCGGGCCCGGTCGCGCTCGATGCGCTCGGCGTCCTGCGCGTCCTTGCGGCGGTCCCAGGCGCGCTGCTCGCGCTCGCACTCGCCGGCCTCGCGCGCGAGGTAGCGGGCGGCGAGGCGCAGCTGGTCGCCGGCGATGTCGATCGACGCGACGGCGCTGCTGATGGTGGCCTTCGCCTGCACGGCGCGGTCCGACTGCCAGTTCTCCAGCCGCACCGGTCGGCTCCTGTGCAGGCTGCCGGCGACGCCGTCGATCTGCGCCGCCAGCGCGCGCATCGCGGCCGGGTCGCCCTCCGGTCGTGGTCCCAGGGCCATGGTGGCCTCCTCTCCTCACCCCGACCCTGCTCGTGCGGAGGGCCTGCGGGGCGGGGAGGGCTCCCCGTGGCTCAGCGCCAGACCCAGCCCACCGCGGGGCCGTCGGGGGTGAAGCCCTGGCCCAGGTAGAAGCTCCAGGCACCCGAGCCCTCGACGGCCATCGTGAAGTCCTTGGTCTGCGTGCCGCGCTCGCGGCGCAGGCGGTACAGCGGCGCCGTCTGGTCGCCCACCGGCGCGGTCAGGACGTAGAAGGCCGTGCTGCCGACGGCGTAGCCGGTCGGGGGCGAGCTGGTGCCGTACCAGTGGTTCGGCGCGTGCTGGTCGCACGTGCAGGTGGCGCTGACGACCGCCGACATCTGCGGCGACTGCGGCGTGCCGGTGCCGTAGGCGTAGAACACCTCGGCGTTGGAGCCGTCGGGCGAGTAGCCGCGGCTGCGCAGGTCGGCGTCGCGCTCGGGGTTGGCCGTGTAGACCCAGACCTCGTCGTCGGTCTTCTTGTAGCGCACCAGCGCCGCCGGGGCGCGGTCGTCGTAGTAGACGACGACCTCGGTGCCGTCGGGCACGGAGCTGGACGGCGGGACGGACTGGTCCTGCACGACGTTCGGCGTGCGGTAGGGGTGCCGCACCTCGGCGCGGCACGGGAAGCCCTCGCCGCCGGCCCGCGCGCAGGCGTCGGCGGGCGCCAGGCCGCGGTAGTCGCCGACGGTGCGGTTCGCGTCGCCGTAGTAGTCGACGACGAGGGCGTCGCCCGGCGCGGCCGTGCTGCCGGCGGCGCGGTCCTGCGCGACCACCTGGCCGACCGGCCGCCCCGTGCCGGCGGCGGAGCCGAGGTTGCGGGGGGTGCACTGCAGGCCGAGGTCGCCCGCGCTCGCGCACGCCGCCGTCGGGTCCTGCCCCGTGTGGTCGAGCACCTGCACGCGGGTGTTGAACACGACGCGGACGGCGGTGCCGCTGCCCCCGCCGTCGCCGGGCTCGGGCGTCTGCTCGAGAACGACGCGCGCCTTCTCGCCGGGCCCGCCCGCCTGGTCGCGCGGGGCCCCGACGCAGCGCATGCCCGAGGCCGCGACGGCGGCACAGGCCTCCTCCACGGTGCTGCCGCGCACGTCCGGCACCTGCTGGCCGCCGACGTGGCGCAGCACGACGGTGCTGCCGCTCGGCACCTGCGTGCCGGCCGGCGGGTCGCTGTCGACGACCTCGCCGCGCCCGCCGGACGCCTCGGGGTCCTCCTGCGGGTCGCAGACCAGGCCGGCGCGCGAGACCGCGCTGCAGGCGGTCAGGACGTCCTGGCCGACGACCTCGGGCACGGCGACGGCGGCCGGGGTCTCGGGTGCCGCCGGCCCGGGCGGGCCGGACGGGCCGGCGGACGGCACCGCCGGGGCGAGCGGGCCGAGGTCGGGGAGCGCGACACCGGGCAGCGGCAGCTCCGGGCGGGTCGGGGAGGGGCCGCGGACGGGCTGCTGCGGCACGGAGGGGGTGCTCGGCGCGCTCGGCGCGGTCGGCGCCGGGACCGCCGGGCCCTCGTCGCCCGGCTCGCGGACGCCGTGCCCCTCGCCCTTGTCGATCGGCCGGCTGCTGCCGTCGGCGGAGACGACGACGCCGACGCGGCGGTACGGCTCGCTGGCGTAGAAGCGGTCGCCCTGCGCGACCAGCTGGAACGACGGCCCGGTCGTCGGCACGGGCACCACGGCGACGAGGCGCAGGTCGCGGTCGAGCAGCAGCAGCTCGCGCGCGCCGGGGTCCGGCACGGCCACGCGGTCGCGCGAGAGCACCGGGGCGCCGAGCCTCGAGGTGGGCTCCGCGGGCAGCGCGACGGACGACGAGGAGCGCCGGTCGAGGTCGACGCGCACCACCGTGCGGCCGCGGTCGACGGCGGCGAACAGCACGCCGCCGACGGCGCTGGGCCGGGCGACCCGCGCGTCGACGCCGCGCAGCGCCGGCGCGGCGACGGGCTGCTCGGCCGAGGCCGCCGACCCGCCGCGCAGGCGCGTCGCGCGCCCGGCGGTGCCGTCGACGACGACGGCGCGGTCGCCGACCGTCGTGAGGCTGGTCAGGGCGTCCGGCGCGGCGACGGCGAGCACGCGCTGCACCCGCCCCTCGCGCACCGCGCGCACCTCGCCGGTCGCGCGGCTGAGCACCCAGGCGGTGCCCGTGCCGTCGACCGCGACGGCGTCGACGCCCTGCGGCACCGGCACCGACTGCAGGGGCTGCAGGGTGGCGGGGTCGAGCTGCTCGACGACGTCGCCCTCGGCGTCGCTCACCCACGTCGTGCCGCCGCCGACCTGCACGGCGCTGCCCGGCGCCCTGGCCGCGGTGGCCTCGGGCTGCTTGGTCGCGCCGTCGACGCGCGTCACCTCGCCGGTCGCGCTGTTGACGACGTAGACGCCGCCGTCGTACCGCACGGTCTCGAGCGGCTGCTCGCCGGTCGCGAGGTCGCGGACGACCTCGGCGTCGGTGCGGCCGGTCTCGCCGTTGACCTGCGCGACGGTCGTGCCCTTGACGAGCCACGCCGTGCCGTCGTCGAGCAGCGCCTGGCTGGCGCGGTAGCCGCCGCCGAAGGCCACGGCGCTCGTGCCGGCGAGCACGACGAGCACGAGCAGGGTCGAGGTGGCGCGGCGGCGCGGCACGGTCACGGTCCCTCCGGGTCTCGGGCCGGCAGCACCGGCGCGGCTAGTGTGCGGCCTCGCGGCCCCTGCGGCAGGGGAGGCCTCCCCACCTCCCCCGGACGGCCGAGCGGAGGCGCACGTGGACGACCCGGGCACGCTCGTCGTGGTCGCCGGCGGCACGCGCCGCGAGGTGGCCCCCGACCGCGTCCTCACCTTCGGCCGCGCCACCAGCTGCGACGTCGTGCTCGACCCGGCCGACACCGCGCTGAGCCGCACGGCCGGGCGCCTGGCCGCCGAGGGCGGCACGTGGTGGCTGACGAACACGAGCAGCACCCGGCCGCTCGGCGTCGTCGACGACCTCGGGCTGCGCAGCGTGCTGCCCCCGGGCCGCCGGCTGGCCGTCGAGGCGCCGGTCACCGTGACCGCCGAGGGCGCGCGCGGCGCGCACGCCCTCGCCCTCACCCCGCCGGCCGCCGCCGTCAGCGCCCCGGTCGAGGCGGGCGGCGGCGGCGACCTGCCCACGCGCGTCGGCGGCGAGGTGCTCGTGTCGGCGGCCGACAAGCTCGCGCTGGTCGCGCTGTTCGCCGGCTACCTCGAGGACCCGCCGCGCCACGACCCGAACCCGCGCTCGTACGCCGCCGCCGCGACGCGGCTCGGCTGGCCGCGCACGACGCTCGTCAAGCGCGTCGAGCACCTGCGCACCCGGCTCACCGCCGCGGGCGTGCCCGGGCTGTCGGGCTGGAACGCGCTGTGGGCGCTCGCGGAGTGGGCGCTCACCACCGGCATGGTGCGCAAGGAGGACCTCGCGCTGCTGCGCTGAGGCCGCGGCGACGGCCCGCCGCGGGGTGGGGAGCCCTTCCCGTCGCGGAGGCCGCCGGAGCGGACATCGTCCTCGGTGTCGGGGCCGGGGAGTCCGGCCCGCACCGGACAGGAGGCACCAATGACCACCTCGGGCGTCATCGGCGGCGAGATCCCCGCCCTGCTCAAGCTCAACACCAGCTTCCAGCGCCACAGCGGCGACGTGAGCACGCTGGTCTCCCTGCTCAGCAACGAGCTGGAGGCGGCGTACTGGCGCGGCGCGGCCGCCGAGCGGTTCAAGGCCTCGTGGCGCGACGAGTTCGCGCCGGTGCTCCGCCGCCTCGCGGTCGAGCTGCAGGAGAACGGTCGCGAGGTCGCCAGCCGGGCCCACAAGCTCGAGCTCGCCGGCGGCGTCTGACCCGTCCCCGACGCGCCCCGGCCGGCACCCGCCGGCCGGGGCGTCGCGGGTCCTGCGCGCCGACGCAGGACCGGACCACGACAGGACGAGGAGGGGCGACGTGGCCGCACTGGCACCGGTCGGGCCGCTGGACGACGCGGTCGAGGACCTGCGGCGGTGGGAGCGCAAGGTGCGCGAGGCGCGCACCTGGCTCGACGCCGCCTGCGAGGAGATGCAGTGGGAGGGCCGGGGGGCCGACGCCTTCCGCACCTCCGTGACCGAGCGGCGGCGCCAGCTCGACACCGCGGCCGAGGCGCTGCAGGCCGCGCGCCGCGCGCTCGACGACGCGCACGAGGACGCCCGCCGCCGGCGGCGCGAGGTCGAGGCCGCCGAGCAGGCGTACGCCGTGCTCGAGGGCGCCGGCGGGCTGCCGCCCGGCCTGGGCACGCCCCCGCCGCCCGGCGACGCGAGCTGGCCCGACTGGCTGCTCAGCACCACGGGGAGGCGGGCGTGAGCCGCCGCGTGCTCCTCGACCCCCGCGAGCTCGAGCAGCTCGCCGAGACCGCGCAGCACGTGCACCACCGGCACCGCGTCATCCGCACCAAGCTGGCCGCCCGCCGCGAGGAGCTCCACCTCGACAGCCGCTGGGCGCCGGACGCGCAGACCTCCGCGCGGCTGCGCGCGCTGCTCGACGCCGCGGAGCAGGCGCTCGCCCCCGTCGCCGCCGGCGCGCTGCAGGACGCCGCCACCCTGCGCCGCACCGCGTCGCTCGCCCGCAGGGCCGACGAGGCGCCCGCGCGCCGCCTCACCCCGGAGCAGGTCACCGCCCTGCTCGCCGGCCAGCGCGACCCGGTCGCCGCGGCCGTGCTGGAGGCGCAGCTGCTCGGCGGCATCCGGCGCGCGGAGGACGCCTACGTGGCCGACGAGCTCGAGCGCGAGGAGCGCGGGGAGCGCGACGCCGGCGCGGGCGCACCGGCCGCGGCCGGCGGCGCGGCCGCCGCGGCCGCCGCCGTGCTCGAGG
>CANKBT010000058.1 GCA_947479995.1 Frankiaceae bacterium
CGGACGTCGACGCCGCTGCGCTCCAGCCCGCGGGCCACCTCGCACGGGTCGCCGCCGCACGTCTCCTCGCCGTCGCTGACGAGCAGCACCGTGCGCGGCCCCTCGCCCTGGAGGTCGTCGGCCGCGGCCTGCAGGCTGAGCGCGATGGGCGTGTAGCCCTGCGGCCGCAGGCCGTCGACAGCGGCGCGGGCGGCGGCCCGGTCGAGCCGCCCGACCGGCACGACGAGGCGGGTGTCGGTGCAGCCGCGCTCCTGGTCCTCGTACGTGCCGCCGTAGGCCCGGACGCCGACGACGGCGTCGTCGGGCAGGGCGTCGACGACGCCGCGCAGCGCCGTGCGCGCCGCCTCGATGCGCGTGCCGCCCGACGGGTCGTCCGCCGCCATCGAGCCGCTGCTGTCGACGACCACCTCGAGCCGTCCGGTGCCGCCCTGCCCCGACGCCGTGCCGGACGCGGGGCCGGCCGGTGTGCCGGCCGGTGTGGCGGCGGCCGCGAGCGGCGTCAGCAGGGCGGCGGTGACGGCGAGCAGGGCCGCCTGCGCGGCGCGGCGGCTCACGACCGGCCGCCGCGGCGCAGCCAGGGGGCGAGCAGCAGGCCGCCGGCGAGCAGGGCGGCCGCGACGCCGCCGCCGGCGTACGCGACGGGGCTGAGCCCGTCGCCGCCGGTCTCGCGCCGCGGCTCGGCGGCCGCCTCGCCGCGCGCCTCGCCGGCCGGCCCGCCCGCCGGCCCGGTGTCCTCGGACGCGCCCTGCGTCGTGCCGGTGTAGTCGGGCGCGCCCTGCTCCTCGCCGGCCACCTCGACGGTGAGCGTGAGCGGCAGCAGGCCGCCCTCGGTGACGTCGAGCGAGCCGGCGAACTCCTGCACCGTGACGACGACGTACTGGTCGCCCGCGAGCGACGCGGTCGTCACCTCGCTGGTGAGCTCGGCCTCGCGGTTGCGGTAGGTGACCGGTGCGGTCCACGCGTGCGCCGTCGACGCCCTCTCGCCCTGCTCGGGCATGAGCACGAAGACGTCGTTGCCGCCGTCCTGGCCGTTGGGGTCCATCGCCTGGCGGGCCGGGTTGAGCAGGCGCACCTCGACGGGCGCGAAGTCGTTGCCGACGCGGGTGCCCTCGACCGTGGCGGCGACGTTGAGGCGCTGCCCCCAGCCGACCGGCACGCGGTAGAAGAGCGTCTCGCCGGCGAGCACGCCGTCGCGGTGCGTGCCGGGCTCGAGCACGGGCGCGGTGGCGAAGCTGCCGCCGCCGAGGGCCTCGCGCGGCGCCCCGGCGCTGCGGGCCGGCAGCTCCGGGTCGGCGGGCACGGGCACGGTCGGGTCGGGCAGCGAGGCGACGTCGCGCACCGCGGGCTCGAGCAGCACGAGCAGCTCGACGGGCAGGCGCGGCACCTCCGTGCGCGAGGCGTTGCGCTCGACCTCGACGACGTAGCGGCCGGGCAGGCCGCAGCCGTAGACCGGGTCCTCGCGGTCCGGCGGGGGCAGCGCCGCGACCGTGGTCACGGGCTTGACGCCGGACGACTGGTCGACGGCGGCGCCGGGCTCGTACTCGCAGCGCCCCTCGGCGGTCTGGAGCGTCACCGACACGCCCTCCAGCGAGGAGGTGTCGTAGTCGGCGCGGGGCGCCACGGTCGTCGCGGCGACGTACGGCAGGGCGCCCGGCGGCACGTCGACGACGTAGTGGGTGACCTCGTCGACCTCGAGGGAGTCGACGTACGACCCCGGTGCGAGCACCGGCGCGCCGTCCGGGGTGGGCGTGCCCTGCACGGGCTCGCCGGTCGGGGTGAACTCGCGGTAGGCCCGCAGCGCCGTCCGCGACAGCTGCAGGTCGAGCTCCTCGCCGTCGGCGACGTCGGTGTAGGTGCCGCCGGTCTCCTCGGCGATGCACTGCAGCTGCGTGCGGGTGGCCTCGTCCGCGGCGTAGCCGACGGTGTCGACGACGACGTCGACGCCGTCGCGGTCCAGCGCGCGGGCGACCTCGCACGGGTCGCCGCCGCAGGTCTCCTCGCCGTCGCTGACCAGCAGCACCCGGCGCGGCCCCTCGCCGCGCAGGTCGTCGGCGGCGGCCTGCAGGCTGGCGGCGAGGGGCGTGTAGCCCTTGGGCTGCAGGCCGTCGAGGGCGCGCCGGGCGGCGGTGCGGTCGAGCGCGCCCATGGGCACGACGAGGCGGGTGTCGGTGCAGCCACGGGCCTGGTCCTCGTACGTGCCGCCGTAGGCGCGCACCCCGACGACGGCGCCCTCGGGGAGGGCGTCGACGACGCCGGCGAGCGCGGCCCGGGCGGCCTCCATCTTCGTCCCGCCGGAGGGGTCCGCGGCGGCCATCGAGCCGCTGCTGTCGAGCACGACCTGCAGCGCCCCCGGCGCCGCGGCGGTCGCGGGCGCGCCGTCCGCGGCCGGGGCGGCGGCCGGGAGCGCGAGCACGGCGGCGAGGGGGGCGAGGGCGAGGACGGCGGTGCGGTGCACGGTGCCCATGGTGGCTCCTGCCGTTGTAGGGTCGGGGCTGTTCGCTGATGCGAACCATACGTTCGCAACTGCAAAGACGCAAGGGGGCTGCCGTGGACGACGCGACGACGGCGCGCAACGTCGAGCAGCAGGCGCTCTGGTACGGCGAGCCGGTGGGCGACACGGTGCGGCGGCTCACGGCCGCGCTCGGGCTGACGCAGGGCCAGCTCGCCGGCGTCGTCGGCCTGTCCGCGCCGATGCTCAGCCAGCTCGCCTCCGGCCAGCGCGCGAAGATCGCGAACCCGGCGGTGCTCGCGCGCCTGCAGGCCCTGACCGAGCTGGCCGGCCAGCCGGGCCTCTCGCGCGAGCAGCTCGCGGCGCGGCTCGAGGCCGTCCGCGGGAGCGAGTCCACCGGCGTGCTCACCACGGGCACCGCCGGTGCCACCGCCTCGCCGGGGCGCGGGGCCGACGCCGTGCAGGCGCTGCTGCGCGCCGTCGCCTCGGCCGACGAGGTGGCGCGGGCCGCGGCGCTGCTCGACGCCGACCACCCGGCGCTCGCCGAGGTGCTGCGCGTCTACGGCACCGGGCGCACCGCCGCCGCGCGCGAGCACTACGCGGCCGCGACCGCCTGAGCCGTACCGTGTCGCCGTGCTGAGGACGTCCCCGACGCGGCTGCTGGACGCCCGCGACGCCGAGGACGTCGCGCGGCTGCTCGCGGTCGACCCGGTCGCCGACGTCTTCGTCGCCAGCCGCGTGCTGCTCGGCGGGGTCGAGGAGCGCCGCCTCGGCGCGCAGCTGTGGGGCTACGGCGAGCGCGGCCGCCTGCAGGCGCTCTGCTACTCCGGCGCCAACCTCGTGCCCGTGCAGGCCCGTCCCGACGCGGTGCGCGCCTTCGCCGACCGCGCGCGGCGCCAGGGGCGCCGGTGCTCCTCGATCGTCGGCGACGCGCAGGCCGCCGGGCTGCTGTGGGACCTGCTCGCCCCGTCGTGGGGCCCGGCCCGCGACGTGCGCCCCGACCAGCCGCTGCTCGTCGCCGACGGCCCGCCCGCGAGCCGGCCCGACCCGCGCGTGCGCCGCGTGCAGCCGCACGAGGTCGACGTGCTCATGCCGGCGTGCGTCGCGATGTTCACCGAGGAGGTCGGCGTCAGCCCGCTGCTCGGCGACGGCGGGGCGCTCTACCGCGCCCGCGTCGAGGAGCTCGTGGCGCAGGGCCGGGCGTACGCCCTCATCGAGGACGGCCGCGTGCTGTTCAAGGCCGAGGTCGGCGCCGCGACGCCGCACGCCTGCCAGGTGCAGGGCGTCTGGGTCGAGCCCGCGCTGCGCTCGTGCGGCCTCGGCACCGCCGGCACCGCCGCGGTCGTCGAGCTCGCCCGCGCCGAGGTCGCGCCGGTCGTCAGCCTGTACGTCAACGACTTCAACACCGCCGCGCGCCGGGCGTACGCCAAGGTCGGCTTCCGGCAGGTCGGCAGCCTCTGCTCGGTGCTGTTCTAGGGGCCGGTCGGGTCGCGCGGCAGGTCAGCTGCCGGCGTCCATCGCCGGCCGCCCGAACGCGCGGTTCGGCACGAACGAGCCGCGGCCGGTCGCCACGAGCGCGCCGTCCGGGCCGAGCACCCGCGCGTCGGCCACCAGGCGGCTGCGGCCGGCGTGCAGCACCTCGCCCTCGACGCGGTGCTCCGCGCCGATGACGCCGGGGCGCACGTACGTCACCGACAGGTCGGTCGTGAGCGAGGGGGAGAAGCGGTCCTCGCGCGTCGCGATCGCGAGCCCGGCCGCGTCGTCGAGCACCATCGCCAGGTAGCCGCCGTGCACGATGCCGCCGCCGTTCGCCAGGTGCGGGCCCGGCGTCCACGTGAAGACCAGCCGCCCCGGGCCGGGCACCTCCGACAGCCGCAGCCCGGTGTGCTCGCTCAGCGGCCCGCGGGGCAGCACGCCCTGCGCGAAGGCGGCCGCGAAGCCGAGCTCGTCGATGCGACGCCAGCGCTCCAGGACGTCGGGCTGCAGCGAGGGGGCGTCGGGCACGGCGGTCACGCTACGGGGGTGACGGCGGTCACCCTCCCGGGCGGTGTGCTGCACTCCTGCGTCAAGCGCGCCCCTTCCCGGCGCGCACGCCCCGCCGTACGAGGGAGGCCCTGTGGCCCTGCAGCTCAAGCCCGGCACGTCCTGGGACGACGTCTACGCCCGCGCGCGCGCCGCCGCGCCCGAGGCGTTCGACGCCGACCGCATCCTCAACCTCGCCGGCGGCGAGTGGCAGCGCATCGGGCAGCCGGGCGAGCACGTCGTGCCCGTCGACGGCCGCACGATCCAGGGGCCGCCGCGCATCAGCCACGACGAGGCGGTGAGCGCGGTCGCGTACGCCAAGACCGAGCACGACGCCTGGGCCAGCGTCGACCTCGACGAGCGCAAGCGCCGCGTGGCCGAGGCCGTCGCCGGCATGCGCGAGCACCGCGACACCCTCGCCCTGCTGCTGGTCTGGGAGATCGGCAAGCCGTGGAAGCTCGCGTGCGACGACGTCGACCGCGCGCTGTCGGGGGTCGACTGGTACCTCGGCGAGATCGAGCGGCAGCTCGAGGGCCGCGCGCCGCTGCCCGGGCCGGTCAGCAACATCGCCTCGTGGAACTACCCGATGTCGGTGCAGGTCCACGCCGAGCTCGTGCAGTGCCTCGCCGGCAACGGCGTCGTCGCCAAGACGCCGTCGCAGGGCGGCTTCCACACGCTCACGCTGGCGCACGCGTTCATGAAGCGCGCCGGCCTGCCCGTGACGCTGCTGTCCGGCGTCGGCGCCGCGCTGGGCGACGCGCTCATCAGCAGCCCGGAGATCGGCGCGCTCGCGTTCGTCGGCGGCCGGGCCAACGGCCGCAAGGCCGCCACCACGCTGGCCGACACCGGCAAGCGCCACCTGCTCGAGCAGGAGGGGCTCAACGTCTGGGGCGTCTGGGACTTCTCCGACTGGGACGCGCTCGCCGCCCACCTCACCAAGGGCTTCGACTACGCCAAGCAGCGCTGCACCGCCTACCCGCGGTACGCCGTGCAGCGCGAGCTGTTCCCGCAGTTCCTCGAGATGTACCTGCCCGTCGTCAAGGGCCTGCGCTTCGGCCACCCGCTCGCGGTCGAGAGCCCGGACGACGCGCTGCCGTCGCTCAACTTCGGCCCGGTCATCTCCGCCGCCAAGGCCCGCGAGCTCGACGAGCACTACGAGGCCGCCGTCGCCGGCGAGGGCATCCCGCTCTACCGCGGGTCGCTGTCGCAGGGGCGCTTCCTCGACGGCCAGGACACCAGCGCGTACGTCGCGCCCGGCTGCGTGCTCGAGCCGCCGTCGAGCTGGGCGCTGCGCCACGCCGAGCCGTTCGGCCCGCTCGACTCGATCGTGCTCGTCGACTCCGAGGCCGAGCTGCTCGCCGCCATGAACGCCAGCAACGGCGCGCTCGTCGCGTCCGTCGCCACCGACGACGCCGACTTCGGCGCGCGCATCGCCGAGGAGCTGCAGGCCTTCAAGGTCGGCATCAACAAGCCGCGCAGCCGCGGGGACCGCGAGGAGGTCTTCGGCGGCAAGGGCGCGTCGTGGAAGGGCGCGTTCGTCGGCGGCGACCTGCTCGTGCAGGCCGTCACCGAGGGCGAGGGCCAGGTCTACGGCAACTTCCCGACGTACAGCCTCTACCCGGCGACCTGAGCCGAGGCGCGACGCCCTAGCGCTCGCGGCGCTGCAGCCACGGCTGCAGCGCCGCGGTCACGCGGGGCAGCACGAGGAAGACCATCACCGGCGTCAGGCACAGCGTGCTGACGAGGGTGCGCACGACCGTGGGCAGCCCGGTGAGGTGCGGCAGGAGCACGTACGCCGCGAGCAGGCTGGTCGGGAAGAAGCCGAGCCAGATCGCCACGGCCTGCTTCCACCGGGGCGGCGGCGGCGGCCCGACGGGCGCGGAGGAGAACCACCCCTCCAGGCCGGTGCGGCGCTCGGTCCGCGTGCTCACCACGAGCGCGTCGGCGTCGGCCAGCCACAGGCGCCGCTCCTCCGAGCGCTCCCAGTCGTGCAGCGCCCGCTCGTCGGCGAAGCGGTAGAGCACGTGCCAGGTGTCGTCGCCCGGCGCGGGGCGCAGCCAGCCGGCGCCGAGGAAGCCCGGGAAGCCCTGCACGAGCACGTGCCCCTCGCGCAGCCACGCGTCGAGCGCCCGCTCGGTGCCCGGCAGCGCCCGCCGTGACGTCGTCACGGTGATCGGGGCCGGGGCCGGGGCGGTCGTCACCCCTCCAGGGTGCGGGACGCGCGGCCCGCGGGACCCGCCTCGTGAGCAGGCTCACGGCCGTACGGTGCTGCCGTGATCCGCCGCCCGGCAGCCCTGCTGCTCGCCCTGCCGCTGCTCGCCGTGCCGCTCGGGGTCGCCGCGCCGGCGCAGGCGCAGGAGGGGCGGTGCACGGGGGTCGTCGACCCCTCGGGCCTGCTGCGCGACACCGACGCGCTCGAGGCCGCCGTGGCGCGCGCCGAGGACGAGCTCGACGCCGTCGTCGCCGCGCTCGTCGTCGACGGCCGGGGGTCGGCTGACGCCGCCATCGACGAGCTCGTCGACGCCTGCCCCGCCCTCCAGGGCGACATCGGCGGCGAGGCCGACCGGCTCGTGGTCGTCGCGGCGTCGGCGTCGGACTTCTTCGTGCGCGTCGGACCCGCCTTCGCGCAGCGCGTCGACGCGCGGATCGACGACGTGCTCGACGAGATGGCGCGCGGTCAGGACGACGCCGACCTGCTCGCCCGCGGGCTCGACGAGGTCGTCGAGGTGCAGACCGCGCCCGGGCCCGGTCGCACCGCCGGCATCGGCGCCGCCGCCGTCGCCGGTGCCGGCGTGCTGGCCCTCGGCGGCCGGGCGGCGGTCCGCGCGAAGCGGCGGCGCGAGGAGCGCACCGCCGTCCGGGCCGAGGCGGCGGCCGCCGCGGAGCGGGCGTCGGTCTCCTTCGTCGCGCTCGACGCCGAGCGCGAGCGCGCCCTGCTGGCGCTCGACGCCACGGTCGCCGGCATCGACACGAGCTCGCCGGACGACGACGCGCTGCAGGCGCTGCGCGGCGAGGTCGCGGCCGACTCCGAGGCGGCCCTCGCCGCCTGGACCGCGCAGCAGTCGCGCCTCGACGCCCACCCGGAGCCGGTCGAGGGGATGACCACGGAGCGCGCCCGCGCCGCGACCGCGGAGTGGGCGGCGCTGCAGGCCCAGCTCGACGAGGCGCGCGCCGCGCTCGGCCCGGCGGGCGAGCGGGTGCGCGAGGTCGAGGCCGTCGTCGCCGGCCTGCCCAGCGGGCTGCAGGCCGCGCAGGCCGGCGTCGACGGGGCCGCCGCGCGGGTGGAGGCGGTGGCGGCGACCGGCTGGCGCGTCGACCGGCTGCGCGCCCGGCTCGAGGCGGTGCGCGCGCAGCTGTCCGAGGCCGACGCGGCGCGGCAGTCGCGGCGGCCGCTCACGGCCGACCGGCTGCGTGCCGAGGCGGTCGCCGAGACGGCGTCCGTGGTCGAGGACGCGGGCGCCCTCGGCGCCCGCCGCGACGACCTGCTCGCCCGCGCCGACGCCCTGGAGGCGCGCACCGCCCCCGGGCAGGCCCGCGCCACCGCGGCCGACGGCGTGCTCCGCGCGCTCGCAGGGGCCTCCGCCGCCGCGGACCTCGACGACGTGCGGGGAGCGGCCGACGCGGCCGCCGACCGGTGGGGGCGCGTGCAGCTCGCCGTGCCGCGCGCCCGGGCCGCCTGCGCCATGGACGTGCAGGACCTCGACGGGGCGGAGGCGCACGTGCAGCGCGCCGAGGCCGACGCCGCCGAGGCCGACGCCCTGCTCGACGCCGTCGACGAGCGGGCCGCCGCGCTGGCGCGCCTGCGCGACGAGCTGCCCGGGCGCGCGCAGGCGGCCCAGCAGCACGCCGACGCGCTCGGCGCGCTGCTCGGCCAGGTGGCAGCCGACGTCGACCCCACCGCGCCCGCGCGCCTCGCCGAGACCGCCCAGCGCGTGCACGCCACCGCGGCCGACGTCGCGCGGCTCGGCGCGCACGGCAGCAGCGCCCTCGCGGCCGACGCCGGGCTCGCGTCGGCGGCCGAGCAGCTGGCCGCCCTCGAGGCCGAGGTGCGGGCCGCGGCCGAGGAGCAGGACGCCCTGCGCCGGCAGGCGAGCCGCGCGGTGGACGACGCCGCCACGGCGGTGAGCGGCGCGGCGCGCGCGGTGGCGGACGGCGACCGGCTCTTCGGCAGCGACGTCGGCGGTGCCGCGGTGGCCTACGAGTCGCGGGCCCGGGCGCTGCTGCACGAGGCCGAGGCGCTGCTGCCCGCCGCGCTGGTGGTCGGCGGCGGCGCCCACGCGCAGGAGGTGCTGCGCCTCGCCGAGGAGTCCGAGGGGCAGGCGCGGCACGCGCAGAGCGAGGCGCGCGCCGACGTCGAGCGCGCCCAGGCCCGGCGGCGGCGCCGGTCGGGCTACGGCTACGGCGGCGGCTACAGCGGCTCGGGCGGCTTCGGCGGCATCTTCGGCGGCGGCTCGCGGGGCGGCGGCCGCTCGCGCAGCAGCGGTGGCGGCGGGCGTTCGCGCAGCGGCGGCGGGGGGCGCTCGCGCGGCGGGGGCGGCGGCCGCCGGCGCTGACCGGTCAGACGCTCCGCGCGCGGGCGGTGGCCAGGCCGTGCAGCACGAGGTCGACGCGCAGGCCGTCGACCTCCACGACGTCGGCGACCAGCGCGCCGGCCTCGGCCACGTCGGCGACCGACCGCACGCCCCGCTCGCACAGCGCCCGGGCCAGCAGCCCCTTGGTGTGCTTGTTGTCGTGCGAGACGACGCTGCGCGCGCCGTCGGCCTCGCGCAGCACGCGCACCTGCACGGCGCCGGGGACGCGGGCCAGCGCGGCGTACGGGCCCGACCGCAGGTCGACGACGACGCCGCGGTGCGCCGCCAGCTCGGGCTCGAGCACCGGGCGCCAGGCGGCGGCGAGCGAGCCGACGCCCGGCAGCGACGTGCCGCCCGACAGCCGGTACGCCGGCACCCGGTCGGCCGGCGACAGCAGCCCGAACAGCGCGCTCGCCACCCGCAGCGAGGTGCTCGCGCGCCGGCGCCCGGCGGGCGACAGCGTGGCGGGCGACAGCGCCTCGTAGACGACGCCGGTGTAGCGGCGCAGCGCCGGCAGCGTGCCGGACGTCGTGAGCACGGCGTCCTTCGCGACCTCGCCGGCGGGGCAGCCCAGCGCCCGCTGCAGCCCGTTCGGGTCGTCGCGCGCCGCGCCCTCGAGCGCGGCGACGAGGCGGGCGCGCACGGGCGTCAGCGCCGGGTGCGAGAGCCGGCCGAGGTCGAGCGGGGCGCCGCGGCCGCCGGGCGCCTTGCCCTCGGACGGCGGGAGCAGCACGAGCACGCGGTCACGCTAGCGGGGCAGCACGACCCGCCTCGCGGGGTCGCGCAGCACCAGCCCGACCGCCCCTTCGACGAGCCAGTAGACGAGCAGGAACGCCAGCACGACGAGCGCCGGCACCGCCACGAACAGCGCGCCGGGCAGCGCGACGGCGGCGACCGCCGGCACCGCGCCGAGCCGCCGCTCGTAGCGCAGCAGCGACACCGCGCGCACCGCCGCCCACATCAGCCAGCGCCGCAGCAGCGGCACGCCGAGCTCGCGCAGCACCCGGCGGAAGACGCCGTCGGCGTCGGCGTACGACACCGCCCGGGCGTCCCACAGGTGGTCGTGCAGCACCGCCGCCTTGGTCCACCGACCGGCGACCGGCACCAGCCAGGTCAGCCAGCGCGGCACCGACGCCAGGTCGGTCACGGTGCCCGCCGGCACGGTGAAGCGGTCGGCGCGCCCCTCGTACTCCAGCGGCGCGAGCAGCTCCCACTGCCCGGGGGCGGACTCGCGGACGACGAGCTCGGTGACGAACGGCATGCCGGCCAGCCTGCCGCGCCGCCGCCCCGGGCGCGGGCGACGGGGGTGCGCGCCTGGCTACGCTCGGACCCCCGACCAGCGCCCGACGAGAGGCCCGCCCGTGCTCCGCATGTCCACCCTGTTCCTCCGCACGCTGCGCGAGGACCCGGCGGACGCGGAGGTCCCGAGCCACCGCCTGCTGGTGCGCGCCGGCTACGTGCGCCGCGTCGCGCCCGGCATCTACTCCTGGCTGCCCCTCGGCGTGCGCGTGCTCGACCGCGTCGCGCAGGTCGTGCGCGAGGAGATGGACGCCATGGGCGCGCAGGAGGTCTCCTTCCCCGCCCTCATCCCGCGCGAGCCGTACGAGGTGACGGGGCGCTGGACGGAGTACGGCGACGGGCTGTTCCGCCTCAAGGACCGCAAGGGCGGTGACTACCTGCTCGGGCCCACGCACGAGGAGCTGTTCACGCTGCTCGTGAAGGGCGAGTACTCGTCGTACAAGGACCTGCCCGTCTGGCTGTACCAGGTGCAGACGAAGTACCGCGACGAGGCGCGTCCCCGCGCCGGTGTGCTGCGCGGCCGCGAGTTCCTCATGAAGGACTCCTACTCCTTCGACGTCGACGACGAGGGCCTCGAGCGCAGCTACCAGGCGCACCGCGCGGCGTACGTCCGGATCTTCGACCGGCTCGGCCTCGACGTGCGCATCGTGCAGGCGACCAGCGGCGCGATGGGAGGCAGCGCCAGCGAGGAGTTCCTCGCGGTGGCCGAGACCGGCGAGGACACCTTCGTCTCCACGCCCGACGGCTACGCCGCCAACGTCGAGAAGGTGCAGCTGCGCGGGCCCGCCGAGGGCGACCCCGCCGCGCACCCGCCGGCCGAGGTGCTCGACACCCCCGACACGCCGACCATCGCCACGCTCGTCGCGCACTTCCGCGGGCTCGGCATGGACGTCGGCCCCGAGCACACGCTCAAGAACGTCGTGCTCACGCTGACGCAGCCCGACGGCAGCACCAGCACGCTCGTCGTCGGCGTGCCCGGCGACCGCGAGGTCGACCTCAAGCGCCTCGAGGCGCAGGTCGCCCCCGCGACGGTCGCGCCCGCCGAGGTCGAGCAGGTGCCCGGGCTGGTCAAGGGCTACATCGGCCCGCAGGAGGGCTTCCCCGCGGGCCTGCGCTACGTCGTCGACGAGCTCGTCGTGCGCGGCTCCGCGTGGATCACCGGCGCCAACGCGCCCGGCCGGCACGCCCGCTACGTCGTCTGCGGGCGCGACTTCGAGCCCGCCGGCACGGTCGGCGCGGTCGAGGTGCGCGAGGGCGACCTGTGCACCGGCGGCGAGGGCCCGATCAGCCTCGAGCGCGGGATCGAGATGGGCCACGTGTTCCAGCTCGGCCGCAAGTACGCCGACGCCTTCGGCCTCGACGTGCTCGGCCGCGAGGGCAAGCCCGTGCGCGTGACCATGGGCTCGTACGGCATCGGCATCTCGCGCGCGGTCGCCGCCATCGCCGAGCAGAGCCACGACGACAAGGGCCTGGTCTGGCCGCGCGGCGTCGCGCCCGCCGACGTCCACGTGCTCGCCGTGGGCAAGGGCGACGAGCAGAAGGTCGTCGCGCTGCGCCTGTCCGAGGAGCTCGAGGCCCGCGGGCTGCGCGTGCTGCTCGACGACCGCGGCGGCTCACCGGGCGTCGCGTTCAAGGACTACGAGCTGCTGGGCATCCCCACCGGGCTGGTCTGCGGCAAGTCGCTGGCCGACGGGCTGGTCGAGCTGCGCGACCGGCGCTCCGGCTCCTCGCGCACGCTCGCGGTCGAGGAGGCGGTCGACGCCGTCGTCGCCGAGGTGCGCGGCTGACGCCCGCCGTCCGGCTCGTCGAGCGCAGCGGCGTGCCGCACCGCGTCCACCCGTACGAGCCCGGTCCGGGGTCGTACGGCGAGGCGGGCGCGGCCGCCCTCGGCGTCGCGCCCGAGCGCATGCTCAAGACGCTGCTCGCCGACCTCGACGGCGCCCTGGTCTGCGCCGTCGTGCCGGTCGCCGGCTCGCTCGACCTCAAGGCGCTCGCCGCGCTGCTCGGCGGCAAGCGGGCGGCGATGGCCGACCCGGCGCGCGCCGAGCGCAGCAGCGGCTACGTCGTCGGCGGCATCAGCCCGCTCGGGCAGAAGCACTCGCTGCGCACCGCGGTCGACGAGACCGCCGAGCTGTTCGACACCGTGCACGTCAGCGCCGGCAAGCGCGGGCTCTCGCTCGAGCTCGCGCCCGCCGACCTCGTGCGCCTGACCGGCGCCGTCGTCGGGGACGTCGCCCGGTGACCCCCGACCCCGAGAGCAGGAGCGCCCCCGTGCCGCTGACCGACGCCCAGCTGCGCGAGGCCGCGCAGGGCTGCGCGCGCCACCTGTCCGGCACGCTCGCCGCGCGCACGCCGGTGCAGGACCTCGAGGACCTGCTCGCCGAGGCGCGCCGCGGCGGCGACCGCGACCTGTACGGCGCGGGCGGCGTCGTCGCCGAGGTCGAGGAGCAGGTGCGCGCGCTGCTCGATGCGCCTGCGGCCGTGCTGCTGCCGACCGGCACGATGGCCAGCCAGGTGGCGCTGCGCCACTGGTGCCGCGCGTCGGCCCGCGTCGGCCTGCACCGCACCGCCCACGCGCTGCTGCACGAGGACGACGCGCTGCCGGTCGTGCAGGGCCTGGTGACCGTCGTCTACGGCGAGCACCCGAC
>CANKBT010000059.1 GCA_947479995.1 Frankiaceae bacterium
CCGCGGTCGCCGGCGTTGCACGACTCGCTCCAGCAGTAGGTCACGTACGTCGCCGCGGGGTCGAGGCCCTCGCCGGTGATGTCGCGCCACGGCATCGACACCGCGCCCGGCACGTGGCCGGCGGCGTACGCCTCGGGGCTGCGGCAGTCGACGACGACGAGCCCGGGCACGCCGGCCCGCAGGTCGGCCCACACGTCGGACGGGTCGGTCTCGACGGCGAGCCGGCGGGCGAAGACGGCGGCGGCGTCGGAGGGGTCGGCGGGCGGGACGGCGAGGACGCGGGACACGCTCGCAGGCTGCCCCGCGCCGCGCCGCCGCGACAGCGCCGCGCGTGCCACCGGTCGCGCGGTCCCTGCCAACGGCAGGGGAAAGGGGCCCCGGCGGTGCGGGCGCGGTGGCAGAGTGCGGCGCGATGACCCCCGACATCGCCCCGTCCTACGCCGCGCGCGTCGCCCGGCTGCAGGCGCAGTACGCCGCCCTGCCGCCCGGTGCGCCGGTGCGCCTCGGCAAGCGCACCTCGAACCTGTTCCGCACGCGCGCCGACACCGGCGCGCCGCGGCTCGACGTCGCGGCCTTCACCGGCGTGCTCGACGTCGACCTCGCGCGCGGCACGGCCGACGTGCTCGGCATGACGACGTACGAGGAGCTCGTCGACGCGCTGCTGCCGCACGGCGTGATGCCGCGCGTCGTGCCGCAGCTCAAGACGATCACGCTCGGCGGCGCGGTGACCGGCCTGGGCATCGAGAGCACGAGCTTCCGCAACGGCACGCCGCACGAGTCGGTCGTGGAGATGGACGTGCTCACCGGCGACGGCCGGCTCACCACGTGCAGCCGCGAGGTCGAGCCCGCGCTGTTCTCCGGCTTCCCGAACAGCTACGGCACGCTCGGCTACGCCCTGCGGCTGCGCATCGAGGTCGAGCCGGTGCGCCCGTACGTGCACCTGCGGCACGTGCGCGTCGACGGCACCGCCGGTGCGGCCGCGCTGTTCGCCGAGGTGGCGCGCACCCGCGAGCACGACGGCGAGCCGGTCGACTTCGTCGACGGCACGTGGTTCGCCGAGGACGAGGTCTACGTGACGCTCGGCGCGTGGGCCGACGCCGCGCCCGCGCTGTCGGACTACACCGGGCAGCGCATCTACTACCGCTCGATCCAGGAGCGGCAGGGCGACCGGGGCGGGCAGGACTGGCTGACGGTCCGCGACTACCTCTGGCGCTGGGACACCGACTGGTTCTGGTGCTCGCGGGCCCTCGGCGTGCAGCGGCCCGGCGTGCGCCGGTGGGTCCCGCGGCGCTACCTGCGCAGCGACGTGTGGTGGCGGCTCGTCGCCTTCGAGAAGCGGCACCGCTGGAAGACCCGCTGGGACCTGCGCCGCGGCGGGCAGCCGCAGGAGGAGGTCGTGCAGGACGTCGAGGTGCCGGTCGACCGGCTCGCGGACTTCATGGCGGTGTTCGCGCGCGAGGTGCCGATCGCGCCGGTGTGGTTCTGCCCGCTGCAGCAGCGCTCGGCGGACGACCACTGGGACCTCTACCCCCTCGACCCGTCGGTGCTCTACGTCAACGTCGGCTTCTGGAGCAGCGTCGGCCTCGAGCCGGGCGAGGCCGACGGCACGCACAACCGGCTCCTGGAGGACCTGGTCGCCGACCTCGGCGGCCACAAGTCGCTGTACTCGACCTCGTACTACGAGGAGGCTCGCTTCTGGGAGCTGTACGGCGGCGGCACGTACGAGCGGCTCAAGAAGGCCTACGACCCGGACGGCCGGCTGCTCGACCTGTACGCCAAGTGCGTCGGACGACGGTAGGAGGACCGGCATGGCGGTCGCGCAGGCGCTCTACGACGCCCTCGGGGCGGACGTCCGCATCACCGCCTACGACGGCTCGTCGGCGGGCCGCGGCGAGGTCGCGCTCGACGTGCGCAGCCGGCGCGCCGTCGCGCACCTGGTCAGCGCGCCCGGCGAGCTCGGCATGGCCCGCGCCTACCTCAGCGGCGAGATCGAGGCGTCCACCGGGGGCGAGCGCGTCGACCACTACCGGCTGCTGCGCGCGCTGGCCAAGGACCGCATCGCCGCGCTCACGCCCGCCGACCGCCTGCGCGTGCTGCGGGTCCTCGGCCCGCAGGCGCTCACCCGGGTCGAGCCGCCCGCGCTCGAGGTCGGCGCCAAGCGCTACCTGTCGGGCCTGCGCGCGCACCTGCCCGGCCGCGACGCCATGGCGATCGCGCACCACTACGACGTGAGCAACCGCTTCTACGCGTGGGTGCTCGGGCCGTCGATGGCCTACACGTGCGCCGTCTACCCGCACGAGGGCGCGACGCTGGAGCAGGCGCAGCACGAGAAGTTCGACCTGGTCTGCCGCAAGCTCGACCTGCGGCCGGGGCAGCGGCTGCTCGACGTCGGCTGCGGCTGGGGCGGCATGGTGCGCCACGCGGTCGAGCACTACGGCGTGACCGCGCTCGGCGTGACGCTCTCGCGCCAGCAGGCCGAGTGGGCGCAGAAGCAGATCGCCGAGGACGGGCTCACCGGCCGCGCCGAGGTCCGGCACCTCGACTACCGCTGGGTGGCCGAGACCGGCTTCGACGCGGTGAGCTCGATCGGGCTCACCGAGCACATCGGGGTCAAGCAGATCCCGGCGTACGCCGCGCGGCTCGCCTCGCGGCTCAAGCCCGGCGGCCGCCTGCTCAACCACTGCATCACCCGGCCCGACGACACCAGCCCGCCGATCTCGCGGCGCGGCTTCATCAGCCGCTACGTCTTCCCGGACGGCGAGCTGCCGGGCGTGGGCCGCATCGTGCGCGACCTGCAGGCGGCCGGGCTCGAGGTGCGGCACGAGGAGAACCTGCGCGAGCACTACGCCCGCACCTGCGCCGCGTGGTGCGCCAACCTCGACGCGCACTGGGACGACGCCGTCGCGGAGGTCGGGCTGCCGACGGCGCGGGTGTGGGCGCTCTACCTCGCGGGCTCGCGGATCGGCTTCGAGGACAACGGCATCCAGCTGCACCAGGTGCTCGCGACGCGCACGGTCGACGGCGACTCCGGCATGCCGCTGCGGCCGACCTGGGGGGCGTGAGGCTGCGCACATGCGGAGGCGATCCTCCGCTTGTGCCGTACGGTCGTCCGGTGCCGACCGCCTCCCGCCGCCCCGTCAAGGGCGACCACCGCCTCACCTTCGTCGTCCTGTGCCTCGGCGTGACGTCGTTCTCGCTGCTGCAGTCGATGGTCAACCCGGTGCTCCCGACCATCCAGGCCGCGCTCGAGACCGACCAGGAGACCGTCACCTGGGTGCTCACGGCCTACCTGCTGTCGGCCTCGGTCTTCACGCCGATCATCGGGCGCGTCGGCGACAAGGTCGGCAAGGAGCGGATGCTCGTCGTCACGCTGCTGGCGCTCGCCCTCGGCTCGCTCCTGGCCGCGCTCGCGCCGTCGGTCGGCGTGCTCATCGCGGCCCGCGTCGTGCAGGGCATCGGCGGCGGCGTGCTGCCGCTGACCTTCGGGATCATCCGCGACGAGTTCCCCGCCGACCGGGTCGCCGGGGCGGTCGGCACCTCGGCCGCGCTGCTCGCCGTCGGCGGCGGCCTGGGCCTCGTCGTCGCCGGCCCGCTCGTCGAGGCGCTCGGCTACCACTGGCTGTTCTGGCTGCCGATGGCCATGACCCTGCTGGCCGCCCTCGCCGCGGCCGCGTGGGTGCCGGAGTCGCCGGTGCGCACCCCCGGGCGCATCAACCTGCGGGCGGCGCTGCTGCTGTCGGGCTGGCTCGTCGCGCTGCTGCTCGGCGTCAGCCAGGGCCGCGACTGGGGCTGGGGCTCCGGTCGCACCGTCGGCCTGCTGGTCGCCGCGGCCGTGCTGCTGCCGCTGTGGGTGCGCGCCGAGTGGGTGAGCGACTCGCCGCTCATCGACATGCGCATGATGCGCATCCCGGCCGTCTGGACGACCAACCTCGTGTCGCTGCTGTTCGGCGTCGGGATGTACGCGCTGTTCGCCTTCCTGCCGCAGTTCCTGCAGACCCCCGAGCTGACCGGCTACGGCTTCGGCGTGAGCGTCACCGAGTCGGGGCTGCTGCTGCTCCCGCAGTCGGCCGCGACCTTCGTCGCCGGCGTCGTGTCGGGGCGCCTCGCCGCCCGGCACGGCAGCAAGCGGGTGCTCGTCGCCGGCTCGGCGCTGAGCACCCTGTCGCTGCTCGGGCTGACCTTCGCGCACGAGCAGGTGTGGCAGGTGCTCGTCGCCACCCTCGTCGGCGGCGTCGCCTTCGGGCTGGCCTTCGCCGCCATGAGCAACCTCGTCGTCGAGGCGGTGCCCCGCTCGCAGACCGGCGCGGCCAGCGGCATGAACGCCAACATCCGCACCGTCGGGGGCGCCCTCGGCGGGGCGGTGCTCGCCAGCGTCGTCACGGCCGGCGCGCGCGCCGACGGGCTGCCCGTCGAGAGCGGCTACACGCACGGGTTCGGCGTGCTGGCCGTGACCTCCGGCCTCGCCACCCTCGTCGCGCTGCTCGTGCCGACGCGCCGGGAGGCGGAGCCGGTCGACCTCGTCGACGAGGTGCGCCACCCGGAGGCCGCGCTCGTCGCCGCGGCCCCGCTCGTGAGCGAGACCCGGTGACCACGCCGGCCCGGCCGCTGCGCCGCGACGCCGCGGAGAACCGCGCGCGGCTGCTCGCAGCCGCCGCCGAGGTCTTCGACGCGCAGGGCGTCGGCGCCTCGCTCGACGACGTGGCACGGCGCGCGGGCGTGGGCGTCGGCACGCTCTACCGCCGCTTCCCGCACCGCGAGGCGCTGCTCGAGGCGCTGCTCGTCGACCTGCTCGACAGCTGGCTGGCCGAGGCCTCGCGCGCGCTGGCGCTGCCGCCCGCCGAGGGCCTGGCGGCCTTCCTGCGCGCGGTCGGCGAGCTGCAGGCCACCCCCGCCGGCTGCGCCCTGCGCATCTGGTCGAGCCCGGCCGTCGAGCCGGCGCGCGCCGAGGTGCACGAGCGCATGGCCGCGCTGCTGCACGCTGCGCAGCGCGCTGGCGCCTGCCGCGACGACGTGACCGTCGACGACCTGCTCGGCGTGCTCGTCGGCGCCCGCGGGGTGCGCGAGACGGTCACCACCACCGTGGCGCTCGACTGGCGCCGGCACCTCGAGCTCTGCCTGGCGGGCCTGCGCCCGTAGGCCGCCACCCCGCAGTGATCACGACCAGGAGCTGCGGGCCGGGCGATCACTGCGGTGCGGCCCCCTGGCCCGGCGGGCGAGCAGGGTCCGCGCAGGGCCGCTCGCCCGTGATCACCGGGCCGACCCGCGTGATCACTGCGGGACGGGCACGAGGCGCACGGCGTCGCCGGGCCGCAGCTGGGCCGCCCGGTCGAGCGCGGTCGAGGGCACGACGCCGACGACCGGGTAGCCGCCGGTGACCGGCGCGTCGGCGAGGAACAGCACCGGCTGGCCGTCCGGCGGCACCTGCACCGCGCCGGGCAGCAGGCCCTCCGACGCGAGCGGCCGGCCCAGGTGCGCGAGCGCCGGCCCGCGCAGGCGCAGCGCGACCCGGTCGCTGTCGGCCGCGACCTGCCAGGCGCCCGCCAGCCCGCCGCGCACGTGGTCGGCGCGCGGCCCGGGCAGCACCGGCAGCACCGCGGCCGCGAGCGGGCCGAGCGGCGCGTGGTCGACGTCGGGCAGCGCCGCGTGCGGCGGGCCGACCGGGAGCACGTCGCCGCCGCGCAGCGGCTCCGGGCCGAGCGCGGCCAGCACGTCGCGCGAGCGCGCGCCGAGCACGGGCGGCACGTCCACGCCGCCCCGCACGCAGACGTACGACCGCAGGCCGGCGTCGGGCACCGCGAGCGCGAGCTCGGCGCCGGCGCGCAGGCGCAGCAGCGCGGCGTGGCCCTGCGCGCGGCCGTCGACGCGCGCGGGCGCCGCCGCGCCGGTCACCGCCACGAGCAGGTCGCGGCCGGCCCGCAGGCGCAGCCCGCCGAGCAGCACCTCGAGCCCGGCGGCGCCCTCGCGGTTGCCGACCAGCCGGTTGCCGAGGCGCAGCGCCCCGCGGTCGGCCGCGCCCGACCGGCCGACGCCCAGGTGGGCCAGCCCCGGGCGGCCGAGGTCCTGCACGAGGCACAGCGGGCCGGGTGCCAGCACGTGCAGGCTCACCGCGGCACGAACCGCACGCGGGTGCCCGGCACGAGCAGCGCCGGCGGGTCGCGGTCGACGTCGAACAGCACGGCGTCGGTGCGCCCCAGCATGTGCCAGCCGCCGGGGGAGGCGCGGGGGTAAACCGCCGACCAGCCGGCGGCGACCGCCACCGAGCCGGCCGGCACGCGCACGCGCGGGGTGTCGCGGCGCGGCAGGTGCAGCAGCGGGTCGAGCCCCGACAGGTAGGCGAAGCCCGGCGCGAACCCGGTGGAGGCGACGGCGTACGTCGCCCCGCTGTGCCGCGCGACGACCTCGCCCGGCGCGAGGCCGGTGCGCGCCGCGACGTCGGCGAGGTCCTCCCCGTCGTAGACGACGGGCAGCTCGACGAGCGGGCCGGCGCCGGCGGGCACCGGCGCCGGCCGGAGCGCGCGCAGGGCGGCCGTCACCGCGGCCAGGTCGGCCGGCGCGGCGACGACGAGCAGGGTGCGCTCGGCGGGCACGAGCTCCTCGACGCCCGGCAGGGCCCGGGCGGCGGCGTGCAGCGCCCGCACCGCGTCGCTGCCGGGCAGCTCGACGAGCACCGCCCGGTCGCCGTACGGCAGCAGCCGCACGTCAGCCCGCGCGCACCGCGACGCCGGCCGCCTCGAGCGCGGCGCGCACCGCGCGGGCGAGGGCGACGGCGCCCGGGGTGTCGCCGTGCAGGCAGACGGTGTCGGGCCGCACGCGCACGACCGTGCCGTCGACCGCGACGACCTCGCCGGCGGTCGCCATGCGCACGACGCGGGCGGCCACCTCGTCGGCGTCGTGCAGCAGCGCGCCGGGCTGGCGGCGGTCGACCAGCGTGCCGTCAGCGGCGTAGCCGCGGTCGGCGAAGGCCTCGTGCCGGACGGGCAGCCCGGCCTGCTCGGCGAGCGCCAGCAGCCGCGATCCCGGGAGGCCGACGACGGGCATCGCCGCGTCGTAGGACCGCACCGCGTCGACCACCGCGCGCGCCTGCGCCTCGTGGTGCACCACGGCGCCGTAGAGCGCGCCGTGCGGCTTGACGAACGCGACCCGGGTGCCGGCGACGCGCGCCGCGGCCTCGAGCGCGCCGACCTGCGCGACGACGTCGTCGGCGAGCTCGCCGGGGTCGACGTCGACGAAGCGGCGGCCGAAGCCGGCGAGGTCACGGTAGCCGACCTGCGCCCCGACGACCACGCCCTCGCGGACCGCCGTCTCGCACGACACGCGCATGGTCGTCGCGTCGCCGGCGTGCGCGCCGCACGCCACGTTCGCGCTCGTCACGACGCGCAGCAGCGCCGCGTCGTCGCCGAGCGACCAGCGCCCGTACGACTCCCCGACGTCGGCGTTGAGGTCGAGCTCCACCGGCCGAGTGTCGCAGCCCGCCGGCGGGGGAGGCGTCGGGCATGGGCACCACGACGCACGACTTCACCGGCTCCGTCGTCCTCGTCACCGGGGGCGGCTCGGGCATCGGGCTGGCGGTGGTGCGCGCCTTCCTCGACGCGGGCGCCACCGTCGCCGTCACCGGCCGGCGCCGCGAGCGGCTCGAGCAGGCCCTCGCCGGCCAGCCGGCCGAGCGCACCGCGGCGCTGCCCGCCGACCTGTCCGACCCCGCGCAGGTGCGCGGCCTGGTGCAGGACGTCGTCGACCGGTTCGGGCGCCTCGACGTCGTGGTGAGCAACGCCGCGGCGTACGAGAGCGGGCCGCTGCTCGAGCTGGCCGACGACGCGTGGGAGGCCCTGCGGGCGACCAACGTCGACGCCCTGTTCCACCTCGCCAAGGCCGCGCTGCCCCACCTGGCCCGCAGCGGCGGCAACCTCGTCGCGGTGTCGTCGGTGTCGGGCGTCCGCGGCGACTGGGGGCAGTCGGCGTACAACGCCACCAAGCACGCCATCAACGGCTTCGTGCGCTCCCTCGCGCTCGACTGGGGCGCGCAGGGCGTGCGCCTCAACCTCGTCGCGCCCGCCTTCACGGTCACCGACCTGACGCGCGCGGTCGCCGAGGACGCGCAGGCCCTCGCCGCCGTCCGCGACCGCACCGCGCTCGGCCGGCCCGGCGAGCCCGACGACGTCGCGCCGGCGGTGCTGTGGCTGGCCAGCGACGCCGCGCGCTACGTCACCGGGGCGGTGCTGGCCGTCGACGGCGGCACGAGCGCGTCGACGGGGCAGCCGCACCTCTAGGCGTCAGCCGCCGACCACGGTGAGCACCGGCAGCCGGCGGGCCTGCTGCACCTCGGAGGCGTAGAGCTCGGCGGCCCCGGCGTCGCCCTCGACGTCGACCGCCACCTCGCGCACGGCGTCGCGGTCGAAGGTCACGAGCAGGATCGTGCGGTCGCCGGTGCTCAGGGCCCAGGTGCCCTCGCGGACCTCGCGGAGGTACGCGCGGAAGGCGGCCAGCCCGGCGTCCGACAGCGGCACCCGCAGGTCGGGCACGTCGTCCTCGGGGTCGGGCTCGACGACCGGCTCCCCGAGGTCGGCCTGCCCGACCACCACCGCGCCGAGGTGCTCGCACAGCGCGGTGGTCACCTCGGTGCCGGGCGGCGCCGGCGGGCAGGGCGCACCGGGCTCGAGCTCGGGCGCGGCCACGACGCGGCGCAGCACCACCTGGCGGGTGAGCGTCGCGACGGCGGCGTCGCGCAGCCCCGGCGGCACCGAGGCCACCACCTGGTCGCCGCGCACGGACAGCTGCACGCCGCGCGGCCCGTCCTCGCCGAGCCGGGTCTGGTGCAGGGTCACCGCGAGCGGCAGGTCGGTGCCGGGCGGCGCCGTCAGCACGACCTCCTCGCGCGGCGGGCCGGTGGGCGCCGGGGGCGCCGGCGGGGCGGACGGGGCCGCCGAGCCCTCGCCGTCACCGCCGCCGCCGCACGCGGCGAGGGCGAGGGCGAGGACGGGCAGGACGGCGACGAGCCGGGCGCGGGTCAGGGGCACGCGCGCAGTGTGCCGCCCGCGCGTCAGGCGCGGGGGCGCGCGCCGCCGGGGTGGTCGGGGTCGGGCGCCAGCTCGCGCTCGAGCCAGTGCACGTCGACCCAGCGGTGCAGCTTCCACCCGGCCTGGCTGAACGTGCCGACGCTGCTGAAGCCCAGCCGGCGGTGCAGCGCGAGCGACGCGTCGTTGGGCAGCGCGACGGCGGCGTACGCCCGGTGCAGTCCCTCGGCGACGAGCGCGTCGAGCAGCGCGCCGTAGAGCGCGGTGCCCGTGCCGCGTCCGCCCGCGCCGGGCGCCAGGTAGACGCTGGTCTCGACCGACGCGTCGTACGCCGGCTTGGCGCGGTAGCGGCTGGACGTGGCGTAGCCGAGCACGCGGCCGGTCGGGGACGCGGCGACGAGCAGGCGGTGCGGGCCGGTCGGGGCGTACTGCGCGGCCCACGCGCGGCGCTGCGCCACCGACCACGGCAGCGTGTCGAAGGTGGCGTGCGAGCCGACGACGTGCGCGTTGTAGACCGCCGTGAGCGCCGGCAGGTCGGCGTCGCGCGCCGGCCGGACGACGGTCACGCCCGCAGCCGCAGCCCGCGCGGGGTCGGGCGGAAGCCGGCGTGCTCGAGCGCGAGGCCGAGCGGCGAGGTGAGCGCGGGCTCGCCGTCGGCCTTCTCGACCGTGAGCTTGCCGAGGGCGCCGTCGCGCACGGCGAGCGCGAGGGCGTCCGCCGCGGGCGCCACGCAGGTCTCGTCGTCGGTGAACGACAGCAGCGTCTTGCCACCGCGCTCGACGTAGAGCACGACACGCCCGTCGACGAGCACGACCAGCGCGCCGGCCTTGCGGCCCGGGCGGTGGCCGGAGTCCTGCGCCGGCCACGGCAGGGCGGCGCCGTACGGGTTGGCGGGGTCGGTGGCGGCGAGCACGACGGCGCGGGCGTCGTCGCGGCGCTGGCGCTGCTTCACGGCGTACGCGCTCGCGTCCCAGCCGCCGGGCACGGGCGTCGTCCAGGCCGGCTCGTCCGAGGGCGTGCGCACCTGCGCGAGCGCGCGCATGCGGTCGACCGCGCCGGGCGCGGCGAACTGCGCCGCGCCGAGGCCCTCGACGAAGTAGCCGCGGCGCACGCGCCCGGCCTCCTCGAAGGCCTTGAGCACGGTGTAGACCGCCGCGAAGCCGCCCTGCGTGCGCTCCGCGACGACCGCACCGCGGGTGACGACGCCGTGCCGGTCGAGCAGCGCCTCGGCGAGGGCGTGCGTGCGCCGGGTGGTGTCGACGTCGCGCTCGGGCAGCAGCGACCATCGGCCGGCGACGGTCGGCGGGCCGGTGCGCGACGGCATGACCGGCCGGCCGTAGCGGCTGCGCTGGCGCGCCGGCGCCTTGGCCGCCCGGTGCGCCGTCCGGCCGGAGCCGAGCAGGGCGCGCAGCGGCGACAGCGTGTCGTTGGTGAGGTGGCCCGACCACACGAGGTCCCAGAGCGCCCCGGCGAGGGCGGTGTCGTCGAGCGAGGAGACGCGGTCCGACAGCGCGCGGAAGAACAGCGCCTGGCCGCCGTCGAGCGCCTCCAGCACCGCGCGGTGCAGCGGCGTCTCGGACAGCTCGCCGACCGGCGGCAGCAGCAGGTCGGCGGCGTCCGCGGTCTGCAGCGACACCCAGCCGTCGTTGCCCGGCAGCGAGCCCTGGCCGGCCCACAGCACCTCGCCCGACGCCGTGAGCTCGTCGAGCATCGCGGGGGAGTAGCCGGCGACGCGCGACGGCAGCACGAGCGACTCGAGCGCCGACGCCGGCACGGCCGAGCCCTGCAGCTGCTCGATCGCGCGCAGCAGCCCGTCGACGCCGCGGCCGCCCTGCGCGCCGAGGCCCTGCCACTGCGGCAGGAAGCGGGCGAGCGCCTCGGGCGGCACCGGCTCGACCTCCTTGCGCAGCTTGGCGAGCGAGCGCCGGCGCAGCATGCGCAGCACCTCGGCGTCGCACCACTCCAGGCCGGTGCCGCCGGGGCGGAACTCGCCGTGCACGACGCGGCCGCTGGCCGACAGCCGGGCCAGCGCCGCGTCGACGACGGCGACGCCGAGGCCGAAGCGGCGGGCGACGTCGGCCGGGTGGAACGGCCCGTGCGTGCGGCCGTAGCGCGAGACGAGGTCGCCGAGCGGGTCCTTGACCGGCTCGGTGAAGGCCTCCGCGACGCCGACCGGCAGCGCGGTGCCGAGGGCGTCCTGCAGGCGCCCGGCGTCCTCGACCGCGGCCCAGCGCTCCTCGCCGGCGATGCGCACGCGGATCACGCGGCGCTGCGACTCCAGCTCGACGAGCCACTCCGCGGTGGCGCCGCGCTCGACGGCCTCGGCGGTGGTGAGGTCGCCGAGCCGGCGCAGCAGGTCGGCGGTCGACTCGACGTCCTTGGCGCGCCGCGACTCGGCGAGCAGCTGCACCTCGGCCTCGACCTCGGCGAGGGCGTCGGCGTCGATGAGCTCGCGCAGCTCGGCCTGGCCGAGCAGCTCGGCGAGCAGCGCGCTGTCGAGCGACAGGGCCTGCGCGCGGCGCTCCGCGAGCGGGGCGTCGCCCTCGTACATGAAGGCGCCGATGTAGCCGAACAGCAGCGAGCGCGCGAACGGCGACGGCTGCGAGGTCTCGACCTCGACGAGGCGCACCTTGCGCGACTGGACGTCCTCCATCAGCGCCTTGAGCCCCGGCACGTCGAAGACGTCCTGGAGGACCTCGCGCATCGTCTCCAGCACGACCGGGAAGCTGCCGTACTGCGAGGCGACGCTGAGCAGCTGCGCGGACCGCTGGCGCTGCTGCCACAGCGGGGTGCGCCGGGTGGGGTTGCGGCGCGGCAGCAGCAGCGCGCGGGCCGCGCACTCGCGGAAGCGCGAGGCGAACAGCGCCGAGCCGCCGACCTCGGCCTGCACCGCCGGCTCGACGTCGGCGGGGTCGAAGACGGCGACCGCGCCGTCGGGGGCGTCCTCGGTCTCGGGCAGGCGCAGCACGATGCCGTCGTCGGAGTGCATCGACTGCACGTCGACGCCGTACGCCTCGCGCAGCCGCGCGGTGAGCGCCAGCGACCACGGCTGGTTGACCTGCGCGCCGAACGGCGAGTGGATGGCCAGCCGCCAGTCGCCGAGCTCGTCGCGGAAGCGCTCGACGAGGATGGTGCGGTCGTCCGGCAGCACGCCCGTGCTCTCGCGCTGCTCGGCGAGGTAGGCCAGCAGGTTGTCGGTGGCGAGCGCGTCGAGCCCGGCCTCGCCGAGGCGCACGCGGGCGCCGTCGTCGTCGAGCGCCGACACCTCGCGCAGGAAGGCGCCGAGCGCCCGGCCGAGCTCGAACGGTCGGCCCGGGGCGTCGCCGTGCCAGTACGGCATGCGCCCCGGCTGGCCGGGCGCCGGCGTGACGAGCACCTGGTCGTGCGTGATGTCCTCGATGCGCCAGGCCGAGCTGCCGAGCAGGAAGACGTCGCCGACGCGCGACTCGTAGACCATCTCCTCGTCGAGCTCGCCGACGCGGCTCTTGCGCTCGCCGACGAGGAAGACGCCGAACATGCCGCGGTCGGGGATGGTGCCGCCGCTCGTCACGGCGAGCCGCTGCGCGCCGGGGCGGCCGGCGAGCACGCCGGTGACGCGGTCCCAGGTGAGGCGCGGGCGCAGCTCGGCGAAGTCGTCGCTCGGGTAGCGGCCCGACAGCATGTCGAGCGTCGCCTCCAGCGCCGAGGTCGGCAGCGTCGAGAACGGCGCGCTGCGGCGCACGAGCGCGGCGAGGTCCTCGACCGTCCAGCTCTCCATCGCGCACATCGCGACGACCTGCTGGGCCAGCACGTCGAGCGGGTTGCGCGGGTAGGTCGTGCTCTCGATGCCGCCGTCGACCATGCGCTCGGCGACGACCGCGCACTACACGAGGTCGCCGCGGTACTTC
>CANKBT010000060.1 GCA_947479995.1 Frankiaceae bacterium
GACGGGGGCGACGCGCTGCGGTCGCTCGGCGCGGTGGCCGCCGGCCTGCTGGTCGCGCTCGGGCTGCTCCGGCACTGCGTGCGCCGGCTCGGCGGCGTGACGGGCGACGTGCTCGGCGCGCTCGTCGAGGTGGCCACGGCCGCCGCGCTGGTCGTGCTCGCGGTCGACTGACCCGGGTCAGCCGACGGCGGCCAGGACGTCGTCGACGACCTGCGCGGGCGTGCGCTGCGCGACGTCGACGACCTGCGCCGCCACCTCCGCGAACAGCGGGTCGCGCACGGCGGCCAGCGCGCGCAGCGCGGCCCCGGGGTCGTCGCCGAGCCACGGCCGCCCGGTGCCGGTGCCGACGCGCCGGGCGAGCACGTCGACGGGCGCCCGCAGCCACACGACGTGCCCGCCGTCGCGCAGGCGCGCGCGGTCGGCGGGGTCGAGCACGACGCCGGCGGCCACGCCGGCGACGAGCGGCTCGGGCAGGGCGAGCACGTGCGCGAGCGCGCGCGACTCCGCGGCGCGCAGCACCGGCTCGCCCTCGGCGAGCAGCTGCCGCGCGTCGCGCCCGGTGAGCGCGCGCAGCACCGCGTCGTTGTCGAGGTGCGGCCAGCCGGTGCGGGCCGCCAGCGCCTCGCCGACCGTCGTCTTGCCCGCACCCATCGAGCCGAGCAGCAGGACGCGCCTCACCGCACGCGCGACGGCACGAACGGCGGCTTGACGACCGTCATGGCGGCGGTGCGCCCGCGCACGTCGACCGTCACCTCGTCGCCCTCGCCGACGCCCCGCTCGAGCAGCGCGAGGGCGATGCCGGTGCGGCGCGTCGGGCTGAAGGTGCCGCTCGTGACCTCGCCGACCACCCGGCCCCCGCGGCTGACCTGCATGTGCGCCCGCGGGATGAGGCGGTCGGTCGCCAGCAGGCCCCACAGCAGCCGCGAGGCGCCCCGCTCGCGCTCGGCGACGAGGGCGTCGCGGCCCCAGAAGGCCGGCTTGTCCCAGCCGACCGCCCAGCCGGCGCGCGCCTGCACCGGGGTGATGTCGAGCGACAGGTCCTGCCCGTGCAGGGGGTAGCCCATCTCAGTGCGCAGGGTGTCGCGGGCGCCGAGGCCGCAGGGCGCGGCGCCGGCCGCGAGCACGGCGTCCCAGAGCTCGCCGGCGTCGTCCCAGGCGGGCAGCAGCTCGAAGCCGAGCTCGCCGGTGTAGCCGGTGCGCGCGACGACGACCCGCCGGCCGCGCCACGTCGCCGCCGCCGAGCTCATGTAGTCGTGGTCGGTCGGCAGGCCGAGCTCCTCGAGCAGGTCGGCGCTGCGCGGGCCCTGCACGGCGAGCACCGCGAGCGTCGTGTGCAGGGCGACCACCTCGATGCCGGGCGGCGCGTCGGCCTGCAGCCGGCCGGCGACCTGGCTGGAGTTGGCGGCGTTCGGGATGAGGAAGACCTCGTCCTCGCCGCGCACGTAGGCGATGAGGTCGTCGACGACGCCGCCGGTGACGGGGTCGCAGCACAGCGTGTACTGCGCCTGCCCGACGCCGATCCGGCGCAGGTCGTTGGTGAGCCGGGCGTTGACGAAGTCGAGCGCGCCCTCGCCGCGCACGACGCCCTTGCCGAGGTGGCTGACGTCGAAGACGCCGACGCCCTCGCGCACCGCCACGTGCTCCTCGAGCACGCCCGCGTAGGAGATCGGCATGCTCCAGCCGCCGAAGTCGCCGAGCTTCGCGCCGAGCGCGACGTGCCGGTCGTGGAGGGGGCTCAGCCGCAGGTCGCTCACAGCGCCGAGGCTAGGGCGTCGACGTCCGCGTCCGTCACCCACGCGTGCGTGCTGACGCGCAGCACCGGCGCGTCGAGGTCGGCCGACCGGCTCGTGGGCACCGCGCTGACGAGCAGCCCGCGGTCGAGCAGCCGCGCCCGGGCGGCCACCGGGTCGTCGACGCGCAGCGTGGTGATGCCGGTCGGCTCGTCGACCGGCTCGACGACCCCGTGCGCCGCCAGGGCCGTGCGCACCTGCGCGGCGCGCGCGTGCACGAGGGGCAGCAGGTCGGGGCTCCACTCGCGCACGGCGACGCCGAGCCCGGCGCGGCCGGCGACGTGCGCCTCCTGGCTGTCGAAGCGCCGCACGCCGCCCTCGCGCACGAGCACCGGCGGGCTGGCCAGCAGCGGCTCGAGGGCCGGGTCGACGGCGAGGAAGCCGACGCCGCGCGGGCCGCAGAGCCACTTGCGCGAGGTGCCGACGTACGCCGCGCAGCCGGGCGGCACGGGGGTCTGCCCGAGCGACTGCGCGACGTCGAGCACGAGCGGCACGCCCCGGCCCAGCACGTCCTGCACGGGCTGGGCGACGCCGCGCTGGCTGGCGACCTGCGGGAAGGTGACGAGGTCGAGCCCCGCCGGCACGTCGGTGACGCGGCCGAGCGGGTCGACCGGCAGCGGCACGAGCTCCCAGCCGCGCGCCCGCGCCAGCGCCGCGAGCGACAGCGCGTTGCCGCCGTAGTCGCTCGTCACCGTGCCGACGCGCGCGCCGCGCTCCAGCGGCCAGGCGGCCAGCAGCGTGCTGAACGCCGTCGCCGCGCTGTCGGACCACGCGACGAGCGCCCCGCCGAGCAGCGCCGACAGGTCGTCGCGGCCGTCGTCGGCGTCGGCCTCGGCGACGTAGCCGCCGCGCGCCGCCTCGTCGCGCAGGTGCGCCACCTCGGCGTCGAGCGCCGCCGCCGACACCCGGCCGCACGCCGCCGCGTCGAGGTGCGCGACGCCGGCGGGCAGTCGCGCCGCGACCCACTGCTGCGGCGTCACCGCACGAACGACAGCGACACCCCGAAGTCGCCGTCGGGGTCGGTCCAGAAGCGCTCGACCTGCAGCCCGGCGGCGGCCAGCTCCTCGCGCACCCGCTCCTCGGTGAACTTCGCGCTCACCTCGGTGCGCACCTGCTCGCCCTGCGCGAGGCGCACCTCGAGGTCGAGCGCGGCGAAGCGCACCACCTGGTCGCGCAGCGACTCCAGGCGCATCTCGACCCAGCTGTGCTCGGGCACCCACACCGCGCGGTGGGCGAAGGCGCTGAGGTCGGCGTCGCCGTCGAGCTCGCGGTTGAGCACGCGCAGCACGTTGAGGTTGAACTCCGCCGTCACGCCCTGCGCGTCGTCGTACGCCGGGACCAGGCGGTCGGCGCCCTTGACGAGGTCGGTGCCGAGCAGCAGCGCGTCGCCGGGCACGAGCGTGGCGGTGAGGTCGGCGAGGAAGCGGGCGCGCTGCTCCGGCACGAGGTTGCCGACCGTGCCGCCGAGGAACGCGACGAGCCGGGTGCCGCCGGTGGGCAGCAGCGGCAGGTGCTCCTCGAAGTCGCCGACGACGGCCTGCACGGCAACGCCGGGGTACTCGTCGGCGACCTGCTTGCTCGCCGTGCCGAGCACCCACTCGTCGACGTCGAAGGGCACGAAGCGCCGCAGCGTGCCCGCCGACGACAGGGCGTCGAGCAGCAGGCGGGTCTTCTCCGAGGTGCCGCTGCCCAGCTCGACGAGCGTGTCGGCGCCGGTCAGCGCGGCGACCTCGCCGGCGCGGGCCTGCAGCACCGCGCGCTCGGCCCGCGTCGGGTAGTACTCCGGCAGGCGCGTGATCTGGTCGAACAGGTCCGACCCGCGCGCGTCGTAGAACCACTTCGGCGGCAGCGTCCTCGGCGAGGACGCGAGCCCGGCGCGCACGTCGGCCTCGAGCGCGCGGCGCGCGGCGTCCGGGCCCAGGTGGTTCTCGATCGACGTGCTCACAGGTCCTCCACGGTCAGGGTGCCGTCGGCGGTGACGGTCACGAGGGAGTGGTCCGGGACGTCGTGCCAGCCCGGGCCGTCGTCGTCGGGCTCGGACGCGATGCTCGCGCCCCGTTCGTCGACGCGGGTGCTGAGCGTGTCACCCCACGTCGTCGCGACGACGGTCGTGCCGTCCGCGGCGAGCAGGTTGAGCCGGGCCGACGGGTCGTGGTGGCCCACCTCGCGGACGACGTCGGCGAGCGCGTCGCGCAGGCCGCTGCCGAGCCGCGCCTGCACGAGGGCGGCGACGTACGCGCTGTCGACGGTCGAGCCGAGCGCGGCGAGCGCGGCGCTGTCGACGAGCGGGGCGAGGGCCTCGACGCGCACCCGGCCGTTGTGCGACAGCAGCACGCCCGGCCCGTCGGCGGCGCCGAGCAGGAACGGCGCGCAGGCCGACTCGTCCGGGGGCGTGCCCGCGCTCGCCGACCGCACGGCGGCCACGACGCACGTCGAGCGCACGACGCCGGCGAGCGAGGCGAAGGACGCGTCGGCCCACATCGGCACCGCCCGCCGGTAGCGGGCCGGCGCCGCGCGCTCGGGGCCCCAGAAGCCGACGCCGAAGCCGTCGGCGTTGACGACGCCGTGCGCCTGCCGCCGGGGCGCCCACGACTGCCGCAGCAGCCCGTGCGCGGGGTCGACGAGCAGCTGCTCCAGCGTGGTGGCGGGGCCGAGGTGCGCGACGTGCCTACACATCCGCCGCGGTCCGGAAGCCGCTGAACACCTGCCGCCGCACGGGCACGTCCCAGTTGCGGAACGTCGTGCGCACCGCGGTCGGGTGCGTGGCCCAGGAGCCGCCGCGCAGGCAGCGGAAGTCGCCGCCGAAGAACACCTCGGAGTACTCCGCGTACGGGAACGCCCGGAAGCCCGGCCAGGGCTCGAAGCCCGAGCTGGTCCACTCCCACACGTCGCCGACCATCTGCTCCGCGCCGTAGGCGGAGGCCCCCGCGGGGTAGGCGCCGACCTGCGCCGGCCGGGCCGCGCGGCCCCCGAGGTTGGCGCGCTCGGGCGTCGGGTCGTCGTCGCCCCAGGGGTAGCGGCGCAGCCGCTGCGCGACGGGGTCCCAGCCGCAGGCCTTCTCCCACTCCTGCTCCGTCGGCAGCCGGCGGCCGGCCCAGCGGGCGTAGGCGTCGGCCTCCCAGAAGCAGACGTGCTGCACCGGCTCGTCGGGGTCGAGCGGCTCGACGCGCCCGAAGCGGGTCACCGACGCGAGGTCCTCCGACCAGCCCATCGGCCGGCGGCGACCGCTGCTGGCCAGGTGCGCCCACCCCGCCGGCTGCCACCAGCGCTGCTCGGCGTAGCCGCCCGCGGCCACGAAGGCGGCGTACTGCCGGTTGCTCACCGGCACCCGGTCGAGGCGGAACGACGGCGTGCTCACCACGTGCGCCGGCTGCTCGTTGTCCAGCGCGTACGGGTCGGTGCTCGTGCCCTTGACGTGCTCGCCGCCGGGCACGAGCACGTCGTCGTGCGGGGCCACCGGCCGGCCCCGCGGCAGCGGGGCGTCGTCGGGCAGCGTGCGCTCGCCGCCGCGCAGCTGCAGCGTCGCGAGCATCGTCTCGTCGTGCATGTGCTCGTGCTGCACGACCATGCCGAAGACGAAGCCGCCGCGCGTCAGCGGCGCCGCCTCGAGGTCGGTGCGGTCGAGGGCGTCGAGCACGCGCCCGCGCACCTCGCCGAGGTACGCGCGCGCCTCCGCCGGCCGCAGCACCGGCAGCGACGGCCGGGTCGCGCGCGGGTGCTCGAAGGCGTCGTAGAGGGAGTCCAGGCCCGGCCGCAGCGGCGCGGCGCCGGTCGTCGCGCGCAGCAGCCAGAGCTCCTCGTAGTTGCCGACGTGCGCGAGGTCCCACACGAGCGGCGACATGAGCGGGCTGATCTGGCGGAGCAGCTCGGGCTCGTCGAGCGGGTCGAGCAGCGCGAGGCTGCGGGCGCGCGACTCGCCGAGCTGGCGGGCCAGCTGCTCCTTGCCCGGCACCCCGGTCACGCGGGCACCGCCTGGCCGTGGCCCTGCGCGGGCACGAGCAGGTCGTCGGCGGGGCAGCGGCCGCGCGACGTGAAGCGCTCCGCGAAGTCCTCGACGGCGCGCGCCAGCGCCGGCGCGCCGAGGCGCGGCAGGGCCGACGCCGCGGCGGCGAGGCAGCCCTGCGCGGCGCGCGCGAGGTCGGGGTCGCCGACGGCGACGCGTGCCGCGTCGGCCCACCGGCCCTCGACGGGCGCGCAGGCGTCGCGCGCGGCGTCGGCCGCGGCGTCGTCGTCGAGCAGGGCGGCGACCACGCCGACCGCCACCTGCCACAGCGGGTCCGGCAGCGCGTCGAGGTAGCGCACCTCGAACCAGCCGCGCGCCCGCACCGGCGGGAACAGCGTCGTGAGGTGGTAGGCGAGGTCGTCCGCGGTCGGCCCCTCGCCCGGCGGGGCGGCCGTCGCCCACGCGCCGAAGGTGAGCGGCGGCGCGGGGTGCACCTCGCCGTCCTCCCCGCGCAGCACGAGCAGCCGGGCGTCCCACGCCTGCTCGGCCACGGCCTCGACCGGGTCGAGCCCGGGCCGCGGCGGGCGCGTGCGCGTCGGGTCGAGCCGCGCCCACAGCAGCTGCCGCGTCGAGCGCCAGCCGGTGGCCCGGCCGGCCAGCACGGGCGAGCACGCGAAGGCCGCGACGAGCGCCGGGCCGAGGGCGTGCGCGCGCTCCCAGCGCGCCGTCGCCGACTGCACGCCGTCGCCCGGCAGGCCGGCGTCGACCGACACCTGCACGGCCGCGGTCGAGCACATCATCGCGCGGCCGGCCTCGCCCGCGGGCCCGCCGTCGGCGTCGAAGAACGCCTCCATGCAGGCGTAGCGCGCGCTCTGCACGAGCCGCTCGGGCGGGCGCAGCGCGTCGGTGCCGCCGCCGAGGAGCGCGACGCCGCCGGCGTCGAGCGCGGTGCGCACCCGCGCGAGGTCCTCGGCCAGCGCGTCGACCGCGGCCTGCGGCCCGGCGCACGGCCGCGAGCTCAGCTCGACCTGGCCGCCGGGCTCGGTGCTCAGCAGGCTCCCGGCGGGCAGCGTGCCGGCGGGCAGCAGCGCGGCGACCCGGTCGAGGGCCGGCCGCACGGCCGGGCGCGCGGTGTCGAGCGCGAACCACTCCAGCTCGGCGCCGACGGTGCCCGGCGCGCGGAGCCGGAGGCCCTGCTGCACGTGGGCCGCGACGTCGGTCCGCGAGCGGACGGGCGTGCCGCGGCGCGCACGGGGGCGGCTCACGTGCGGGCCGGTCGCAGGCGCGCGGCGTGGTGGGTCGGGCGCTCGCGGCGGGCGCGCCGGGCGGACGCCGGGCCCTCGCTGCGCCCGGGGGCGTCTCCGTAGTCGTGGGTCACGACGACTCCTCTCGGGGGCGTGGTCTGCTCTGGTCGACACTCCCCCGGCGCGCCGCGCGCCGCAAGCACCCGAGGAGCCCGCATGAGCCGCACGGTCGACGTCGTCGTGGTGGGCGGCGGACCCGCCGGCGAGAACGTCGCCGCGCGCGCCGTCCGCGGCGGCCTATCGGTCGCCCTCGTCGAGCACGAGCGCTACGGCGGCGAGTGCTCGTACTGGGCCTGCATGCCGAGCAAGGCGCTGCTGCGCCCGGTCGACGTCGCCGGCGCCGCGCGCCGCCTGCCCGGCGTGCCGACCGGCCCGCTCGACGCCGCCGCCGTGCTCGCGCGCCGCGACGCCTTCGTGCACGGCTTCGACGACTCCTCGCAGGAGCGCTGGGTCACCGACACGGGCATCGAGGCCGTGCGCGGGCACGGCCGGCTCAGCGGCGAGCGCGAGGTGACGGTGACCGCGCCGGACGGCGCGGACGAGGTGCTCACCGCCCGGCACGCCGTCGTGCTCGCGACCGGCACGCAGGCCGTCGTGCCGGACGTGCCGGGCCTGCGCGACGCGCGCCCGTGGACCTCGCGGGAGGTCACCGCGATGGCGGCCGTGCCGCGCCGGCTGCTCGTGGTCGGCGGCGGCGTCGTCGCGTGCGAGATGGCGCAGGCGGTGGCGGGCCTCGGCGCCGAGCAGGTCGTGCAGCTCGTCAAGGGCGACCGGCTGCTCGAGCGCATGGAGCCGTGGGCCGGGGAGCTGGTCGCCGAGGGCCTGCGCGAGACGGGCGTCGACGTGCGCTTCGGCACGTCCGCCGCGTCCTTCCGCCGTGACGCCGCCGGCGTCACCGCGGTGCTCCAGGACGGCACGGAGCTCACCGCCGACGAGGTGCTCGTCGCCACCGGCCGCCGCCCCTCCACCGGCGACCTCGGCCTCGACGCCGTCGGCCTCGAGCCCGGCCGGCCGGTCGAGGTCGACGACTCGATGCGCTCGACCACCGTGCCGTGGCTCTACGCCGCGGGCGACGTCAACGGGCGCGCGCTGCTCACCCACATGGGCAAGTACCAGGCGCGGGTGTGCGGCGACGTGGTGGTCGCCCGCGCCACCGGCGCGCCCGACGACGGGCCGTCGCTGCGCGCCACCGGCCCGGTGCCGCAGGTCGTCTTCACCGACCCGCAGGCCGCGAGCGTCGGCCCGACCGAGCAGGAGGCGCGCGACGCCGGGCGCGACGTGCGCACCGTGGCCGTCGACCTCGCGGGCGTCGCGGGCGCGTCGCTGCTCGCGGACGACTACCGCGGCCGCGCGTCGCTGCTGCTCGAGGGCGACGGCGACGGGGCGGTCGTCGTCGGCGCGACGCTGGTCGGCCAGGACGTCGCCGAGCTGCTGCACTCCGCGACGGTCGCGGTCACCGCCCAGCTGCCCCTGCGCGTGCTGTGGCACGCCGTCCCCTCGTACCCGACGGTGTCCGAGGCGTGGCTGCGGCTGCTCGAGGCCGCCGGGCTCTGACGCGGGGCGCGCTGCCCGCACCTAGGCTCGCCCCCGTGACGACCCTCTCGCTGTCCTCGTCGGCCCCCACCTCGCTGCGCGTCGACGCGCTGGTCGTCGGCGTCGCCCAGGGCCCCGCCGGCCCGGTGCTCGTCGACGGCACCGCCGACGTGTCGGCCGCCTTCGGCAAGGGGCTGCTGCCCGCCCTCGTCGGGCTGGGCGCCACCGGCCGCGCCGAGGAGGTCACGCGGCTGGCCACGCTCGGCGCCGTGCGCGCCCCGGTGCTCGTCGCCGTGGGCCTCGGCCCGGTCGCCGACGCGTACGACGACGAGGCCGTGCGCCGCGCGACCGGTGCGGCCGTGCGCGCGCTCGCCGGCACCGCCAAGGCCGCCGTCACGCTGCCGCGGCTCGGCGCGCTGCGCCCCGTCGCCGAGGGCGCGGCCCTCGGCGCGTACGCCTTCACGTCGTTCCGCAGCAGCGTCACCGCCGGCGACGTCAAGGCGCCGGTGGGCGAGGTCGTGCTCGTCGTCGACAGCGCGCGCGACCGGGCGGCCAAGGCCGAGCTGCGCCGCGCCGAGGTCGTCGCGCGCGCCGTGCACCTGGCCCGCGACCTCGTCAACACGCCGCCGTCGCACCTGCACCCGGTCGAGCTGGCCGCCGCCGCGCAGTCGGCCGCCAAGGCCGCCGGCGTCGCGGTCGAGGTGCTCGACGAGAAGGCGCTCGCCAAGGGCCGGTTCGGCGGCATCCTCGGCGTCGGCCAGGGCTCGGCCAACCCGCCCCGGCTGGTGCACCTGTCCTACCGCGGCGGCGGCCCGAAGGTCGCGCTCGTCGGCAAGGGCATCACGTTCGACTCCGGCGGCCTGTCGCTCAAGCCGCCGACCGCCATGGAGGAGATGAAGAGCGACATGGGCGGCGCCGCGGCCGTCGTCGCCGCGGTCGCGGCCGTCGCCGAGCTCGGCCTCGCGGTCGACGTCGAGGCGTGGGTGCCGATGGCCGAGAACATGCCGAGCGGCACCGCGATCCGCCCGTCCGACGTGCTGACGATGTACGGCGGCACGCGCATCGAGGTCAACAACACCGACGCCGAGGGCCGCCTGGTCCTCGCCGACGCGATCGCGCGCGCCAGCGAGGACTCCCCCGAGGTCATCCTCGACGCGGCCACGCTGACGGGCGCGCAGCTCGTCGCGCTCGGCGCCCGCACCGCGGCCGTCATGGGCAACGACGACGCCCTGCGGACCGCGGTCGTCGACGCCGCCGGGCGCGCCGGCGAGGCGGTCTGGCCCATGCCGCTGCCGCCCGAGCTGCGCAAGGGCCTCGACTCCGAGGTCGCCGACATGCAGAACACCGGCCCGCGCGAGGGCGGCATGCTCACCGCCGGCCTGTTCCTGCAGCACTTCGTCGGCGAGGGCGTGCGGTGGGCGCACCTCGACATCGCCGGCCCGGCCTTCAACAGCGGCGAGCCGTACGGCTACACGCCGACCGGCGGCACCGGTGCGGCCGTGCGCACCTTCGTGCAGGTGCTCGAGGACCTCGCGGCGCGCTAGCCGCCGTCGCGGCCGGCGCGCCGCTGCGCGGCCGTCCAGTCGCGCATGCGCTGCGGGTAGCCCACGGCCGCGACGTCGTAGACCGGCACCGCGAGGTCGTGGCCCAGGGCGAACGCCGCCCGCGGCGACGCGACCCGGCGGCGGGTCCACTCGCCGTCGTGCGCGACGAGCACGAGCGTAGTGCTCGTCGTCGGGGTCTCCGGCTCGACGAAGCCCTCGACGCCGCGCCGCGAGCCCGCGAAGGCGCGCAGGTGCGCCACGCCCTCGTCGTCGGCGCCGCGCGTCGTCCCGGCCCGGCTGCGGCGCGTGAACAGCCCCATCCCCGCCCCCCTCGTGCGGCGAGCGGGAACAGCCCTCCCGCCCGCACCTGTTCCAGGAGTGGAAGGATGCACCGAGACACGTGCGGGGCGCGATCCGCCCCGGCACCGCGAGACCGCAGACGCGTACCCCCAGCCGCGAGACCCACAGGAGCTGAGCAGCCGTGACCGAGCCCGTCGACCTGGTCGTCCTTGGCGGTGGCAGCGGTGGCTACGCCGCGGCCCTGCGCTACGCCGAGCTGGGCCACAGCGTGGTCATGGTGGAGCGCGACAAGGTCGGCGGCACCTGCCTGCACCGCGGCTGCATCCCCACCAAGGCCCTGCTGCACAGCGCCGAGGTCGTCGACACCATCAAGGAGTCCGAGGCGTACGGCGTCGTCGGCTCCTTCGACAAGGTCGACCTGCCGGGCGTGCACGCCTACAAG
Organism: Frankiaceae bacterium; assembly: GCA_947479995.1. Classification (GTDB taxonomy): domain Bacteria; phylum Actinomycetota; class Actinomycetes; order Mycobacteriales; family SCTD01; genus CANKBT01. The sequence goes on from CANKBT010000060.1 coordinate 10,857, forward strand.
GACAAGGTCGTCACGGGCCTCTACAAGGGCCTGACCGGCCTGGTGAAGAGCCGCAGGATCGAGGTGGTCGAGGGCGAGGGCCGCCTGGTCTCGCCGACGGCCGTGCAGGTCGGCGACCGCACCATCGAGGCCGCGCACGTGCTGCTGGCCACCGGCTCGGTCGCCCGCAGCATCCCGGGCCTCGAGGTCGACCACGAGCGGGTCATCACGAGCGACGACGCCCTCGTGCTCGACGGCATCCCGGACTCCGTGATCATCCTGGGCGCCGGCGCCATCGGCTGCGAGTTCGCGTCGGTCTGGCGCAGCTTCGGCGCCGAGGTGACCATCGTCGAGGCGCTGCCGCGCCTCGTGCCGCTGGAGGAGGAGAGCAGCAGCAAGCTGCTCGAGCGGGCGTTCCGCAAGAAGGGCATCAAGAGCGAGCTCGGCGCCCGCTTCGAGAGCGTCGAGCACACCGAGGGCGGCGTGCGCGTGACCCTCGAGGGCGGCAAGGCCCTGGAGGCCGAGCTGCTGCTCGTCGCCATCGGCCGCGGCCCGGTGTCGCAGGGCCTGGGCTACGAGGAGCAGGGCGTCGTCGTCGAGCGCGGCTTCGTGCAGGTCGACGCCTACTGCCAGACCGCCGTGCCGACCATCTCGGCCGTCGGCGACCTCATCCCGACCCTGCAGCTGGCGCACGTCGGCTTCGCCGAGGGCATCCTCGTCGCCGAGCGGCTGCACGGCCTGCCGGTCACGCCCGTCGACTACGACGGCGTCCCGCGCGTCACCTACAGCCACCCCGAGGTCGCGTCGGTCGGCATCACGTCCGCCGTCGCCGCCGAGCGCGGCATCGAGACCGTCGAGGCGACGTACGACCTCGCCGGCAACGGCCGCGCCCGCATCCTCGGCACGTCCGGCGCGGTCAAGGTCATCGCGCAGAAGGACGGCCCGGTCATCGGCATCCACATGGTCGGCGAGCGCGTGGGCGACCTGGTCGCCGAGGCGCAGCTCATCACCAACTGGGAGGCGCTGCCCGGCGAGGTCGCGCAGCTCATCCACCCGCACCCGACGATGTCCGAGGCGGTCGGCGAGGCGCACCTGGCGCTCGCCGGCAAGCCGCTGCACAGCCACAGCTGACCGCCGGCCGGTCCGCCGCACGTCCCCCGCCCCGCCGCACCGACTCCTAGGAGCGCACCGACCCATGGCCTTCTCCGTCACGATGCCCGCCCTCGGCGAGAGCGTCACCGAGGGCACCGTCACCCGCTGGCTGAAGCAGGAGGGCGAGGAGGTCGCGGTCGACGAGCCGCTGCTCGAGGTCAGCACCGACAAGGTCGACACCGAGATCCCGTCGCCCGCCGCCGGCGTCCTGCAGTCGATCAAGGTGCAGGAGGACGAGACGGTCGAGGTCGGCACCGAGCTCGCGGTCATCGGCGACGCCGGCGAGGGCGGCGGCGAGGCCCCCGCGGCCGAGCCCGCCGCCGCGGCTCCCGAGCCGGAGCCCGCGCCCGAGCCGGAGCCCGCGCCGGCTCCCGCCGCGCAGGCCGCGCCGGAGCCCGCACCCGAGCCCGCGCCCACCCCCGTGCCGCAGCAGGCCGCCGCCCCGTCCTCCTCGCCCGCCCCCGCGTCGGCCCCGCCAGCCGGCGACGTGCAGGGCGAGGCCGGCTACCCCGCGCCCGCCGGCGAGACCACCACCGCCCAGGCGCTCACCACGCCGCCCGCGCCGTCCGGCGGCGCGCCGTCCGGCTCCGGCGACGGCGCGTACGTGACGCCGCTCGTGCGCAAGCTCGCCGCCGAGCACGGCGTCGACCTGGCGTCGCTGACCGGCACCGGCGTCGGCGGCCGCATCCGCAAGCAGGACGTCCTCGACGCCGCGGGCAGCAGCTCCTCCGCCGCGCCGAAGGCCGCGGCGCCCGCGCCGGCGGCGCCGCCCGCCCCGGCGGCGCCCGCACCCGCCCCGTCGGCCCCGGCCGCCTCCCCCGCGCAGCCCCCGTCGGCCGACACCGA
>CANKBT010000061.1 GCA_947479995.1 Frankiaceae bacterium
CGCGGGCTGGTGCTCAGCAGCGGCTACCTGGCCAACCTGGCCGCCGTCACCGCGCTGACCGGGCCGGGCGCGCTCGTCGTCTCCGACGCGGCGAACCACGCGTCGCTCGTCGACGCCTGCCGGCTCTCGCGGGCCGACGTGGTCGTCGTGCCGCACCGCGACCCGGCGGCCGTGCGCGCGGCGCTGGCGGCCCGCCGCGCCCCGCGCGCGCTGGTCGTGACCGACGCGGTCTTCTCGGTCGACGGCGCCCTCGCACCGCTGGCCGCGCTGCACGACGCCGCCCGCGCGCACGGCGCGGCGCTGCTCGTCGACGAGGCGCACGCGCTCGGCGTCGTCGGTCCCGCCGGCGCGGGGGCGGCCGCCGCCGCGGGGCTCGCCGGCGAGCCGGACGTCGTGCTGACCGCCACCCTGAGCAAGGCCCTCGGCAGCCAGGGCGGTGCCGTGCTCGGCCCGGCCGCCGTGCGCGCGCACCTCGTCGACACCGCACGGCCGTTCATCTTCGACACCGGCCTCGCGCCGTCGGCGGCGGCCGCGGCCCGGGCCGCCCTCGACCTGGTCGACGCGCCGCGGCTGCAGCGCCTGCACGACGTCGTCGCCGCGCTCGCGGGCGCCCTCGGCACCGCCCCCTCGGCCGGTGCCGTGCTGCGCGTGCCGGTGGGCGACCCGGCCGCGGCGGTCGCGGCGCAGCAGGCGTGCGCGCGGGCCGGCGTGCGGGTCGGCTGCTTCCGCCCGCCGTCCGTGCCGGCCGGCGGCTCGTGCCTGCGCCTCGCCGCGCGCGCCGACCTCGGCCCGGCCGACGTCGCCCGCGCCGCCGCCGTGGTCCGCGAGGCGCTCGCACTGCGCTGAGCGAGCCCAGGACGTCCGCAGGCGGCCCCCGGCGCCCCGCGCGAGGGTCAGGCCGCCGCCGGCACCAGCCGCGCGTCGAGCCACGCCAGGCCGTCCTCGCGGCCCCGCGCGTCGCGCCAGCCGTCGAGCAGCGCGTCGAGCGCCACCTCGTCCGGCACGACCGCCAGCACGGTCGGCGACGAGCCGCTGCCGGTGAGGCTGTCGGTGCGCACGGCGTAGAGCTCGCCGGTCTCGCGGAGCCACGCGACGCGCCAGGTGGCGTCGCTGCCCGCGGCGCGCCAGGTGGCGCCGAGGTCGACCTCGTCGCTGCTGCGGCGGCGGGGGTCGGCGGCGAGGAAGGCGCTCTCGTCCGGCCAGGTCTGCTGCTCCACGGGGTCCTCCTCGGTCGTGCCTGGCCGACGAGCCTGCGCTCCGCGCGCACCCGGCGGGTGACGGTGGCGTGAACTCCGGCCGTACGGTCGTGGCGTGAGCACCCTCGTCGTCACCGGCACCGGCACGGGCGTCGGCAAGACGGTCGTCACCGCCGCCCTGGCGGCCCTCGCGCGCGACCGCGGCGGGCGGGTGGCCGTGCTCAAGCCGGCGCAGACCGGGGTCGCCGACGGCGCGCCCGGCGACCTCGCCGACGTGCAGCGGCTGGCCGGCGCGGTCGAGGCGGTCGAGCTGGCGCGCTACCCCGACCCGCTGTCCCCGGCCGCCGCCGCCCGGCGCAGCGGCCGCCCGCCCGTCGACCTCGCCGCGGTCGTGACGGCCGTGCTCGACCGGGCCGACCGCGACCTGCTGCTCGTCGAGGGCGCCGGCGGCCTGCTCGTGCGCTTCGACGAGGACGGCCTCACGCTCGCCGACGTCGCCCGCGCGGTGCGCGCGCCGGTGCTCGTCGTCGCCGAGGCCGGCCTCGGCACGCTCAACGCCACCGCCCTGACCCTGTCGGCGATGGCGCAGCGCGGGCTCGAGCTGGCCGGCGTCGTCGTCGGCAGCTGGCCGGCGGCGCCGGACCTCGCCGCGCGCAGCAACGTGCGCGACCTCGAGACGCTCGCCGCCCGGCCGCTGCTCGGCGCCCTGGCCGAGGGCGCCGGCGCGCTGGCGCCGGACGCCTTCCTCGCGGCCGCCCGCGCCGGCCTGGGCCCCTCGCTCGGCGGCGCCTTCGACGCCCGCGCCTTCCGCGCCGCCGCCGACGCCTGACGCCGCCCGCCTCCCTCGTGATCATGCAGCACTGCTGCGGTCTGGGCGCCGAGACCGCAGCAGTGCCGCTTGATCACGAGCAGGGGGGCGCGGGTCGTACGGGGCGCCGCGGGGGCTCTGCCAGACTGGGCGCGTGACCGAGCTGCTCCTGGACCCCGCCGCGACGAGCCCCGACGACGACGTGCTGGCCGTCGCGCGCACGCAGGTGCTCGAGGGCGGGGTCGGCCTCACCGAGGCGCAGGCCCTGCAGTGCCTCGAGCTGCCCGACGACCGGCTGCCGGAGCTGCTCCAGCTGGCCCACGAGGTGCGGCTGCGCCACTGCGGGCCCGAGGTCGAGGTCGAGGGCATCATCAGCCTCAAGACCGGCGGCTGCCCCGAGGACTGCCACTTCTGCTCGCAGAGCGGCCTGTTCCCCTCCCCCGTGCGCGCCGCCTGGCTCGACATCCCGTCGCTCGTCAAGGCCGCGGTCGAGACGCGCGCGACCGGCGCCACCGAGTTCTGCATCGTCGCGGCCGTGCGCGGCCCCGACGCCAAGCTCATGGACCAGGTCGAGAAGGGCGTCGCGGCGATCCGCGAGGCCGTCGACATCCAGGTCGCCTGCTCGCTCGGCATGCTCACCCAGGAGCAGGTCGACCGGCTCGCCGCCATCGGCGTGCACCGCTACAACCACAACCTCGAGACCGCCCGGTCGCACTTCGACAAGGTCGTCACCACGCACTCGTGGGAGGAGCGCTGGTCGACGCTCGAGATGGTGCGCGACGCCGGCATGGAGGTCTGCTGCGGCGGCATCCTCGGCATGGGCGAGACGCTGGCGCAGCGGGCCGAGTTCGCGGCCCAGCTGGCCTCGCTCGAGCCCGACGAGGTGCCGCTGAACTTCCTCAACCCGCGCCCGGGCACGCCCTTCGGCGACCTGCCGCTGCTCCCCGCGAACGACGCGCTGCGGGCCATCGCGACCTTCCGCCTGGCGCTGCCGCGCACGATCCTGCGCTTCGCCGGCGGCCGCGAGCTGACGCTCGGCGACCTCGCCACCGACGGCATGCTCGGCGGCATCAACGCCGTCATCGTCGGCAACTACCTCACGACCCTGGGCCGCCCCGCGACCCAGGACCTGGAGATGCTCGCCGACCTCCAGATGCCGCTCAAGGGCCTGTCGCAGACGCTCTGAGCCGGCCGCTGACGTGCGCTGCTTCGGCGACGGCGACCCGCTCTACGCGGCGTACCACGACGACGAGTGGGGCCGGCCGCAGCTGTCGGAGCAGCAGCTGTACGAGAAGGTCTGCCTGGAGGGGTTCCAGGCCGGCCTGGCGTGGATCACCGTCCTGCGCAAGCGCGCCGACCTGCGCGAGGCCCTCGCCGGCTTCGACCCGCGGGCCGTCGCCGACCTCGACGTCGAGCCGCTGCTGCAGGACGCCCGGCTGATCCGCTCGCGTCCCAAGCTGCAGGCCTGCGTCACCAACGCCCGCGCGACGCTCGCGCTCGACGGCGGGCTGCCGGACCTCGTGCGCGCGTACGCGACGTTCGCGCCGGCGCCCGAGCGCTGGTCGGACGTGCCCGCCAGCACGCCCGGCTCGGCGGCCCTGGCCAAGGAGCTCAAGCGGCACGGCTTCGTCTTCGTCGGGCCGGTGACGGCCTACTCGCTGCTGCAGGCGTGCGGGCTGGTCGGCGACCACCTGCGCGGCTGCGCCGTGCGCGAGGAGGCCGAGGCGGCGCGCCGGGCCGCCCTGGCCTGACTCAGGAGACGAGCGCGGCGACCTCGACGCGGTCGCGGCCGCCGGCCTTGGCGCGGTAGAGCGCCCGGTCGGCCTGCTCGAGCAGCTCGGCCGGGCCGCCCGGGCCGAGCGCCGCGACGCCCGCGCTCACGGTGAGCACGAGCGGCCCGCCGGGGGCAGGCACGCGCACCGCCGCGCAGGCGGCGCGCACCTCGTCGGCACGGGCCTGCGCCTCGGGCAGCGCCGTGTGCGGCAGCAGCAGGACGAACTCCTCGCCGCCGTAGCGGACGACGACGTCGTCCTCGCGCACGCAGGCCCGCAGCGCGGCGGAGACGGCCTGCAGCGCGCGGTCGCCCACCGCGTGGCCGTGCACGTCGTTGACGGCCTTGAAGCGGTCGACGTCGAGCAGCACGACGCTGAGCGGCAGCTGCGCGGGCGACAGCGCGGCGAGCCGGGCGTCGAGGTCGCGCCGGTTGCGCAGGCCCGTGAGCGGGTCGACGAGCGCCTGCTCGGCGAGCTCGCCCCGCAGCGCCTCGATGGTCGCGAGCTGGTCGCGCAGGACGGCGTTGGCGACGTCCAGCTCCTCGCGGGCGCGCTCGGCGGCGGTGACGTCGCGGGCCACGACGGCCCGGCCGACCACCCGCCCCCGGCGGTCGCGCAGCGCCGTGGTGCGCACGTCGAGCGCCAGCGGCGCGCCCGCCGGGCCCTCGCCGGGGTCGAGCCGCCGGACGCCGTCACCGCCGTCGAGCAGGACCGGGCCGAGGGCGCCGAGCGCCTCGCCGGCGGGCGCCCCGAGCCGCAGCGCCGTGCCGGGCGCGGCCCGCTGCACCAGCAGCAGCGCCGCCTCGTTGGCGTCGACCACCCGGTCGACCTCGTCGACGACGACCACGGCGTCGCCGAGCACCTCCAGCACGCGCGCCCGGGCGATGGGCACCACCTCGAGCAGGCCCTGCCGGAACACCGCCCAGGCGTCCATCAGCCCGGTGAGCACGAAGAACAGCGCCGACAGGTCGGACGTGCGGGCGCCGGCGGCCAGGGTGAGCACGTTGCCGACGACCGGGGGCAGCGCGGCGAGCAGCAGCGTCGTCATCTGCCGGCTCTGCAGCGCCCGGGCGCTGCGCCGCTCGCGCAGCACGCGCAGCAGCGCCGAGCCGAGCAGCAGGTAGCTGTAGCCGGTGTGAAGCCAGAACAGCAGGCCGAAGGCGCGCGGCTCGGTGTGGGTGAGCACCAGCCCGTGCCACGGGTTGGCCAGCGCCACGGCCGAGAAGACGGCCGGCTCGAGCGCCAGCAGCAGCAGGGTGCGCCGGGTGGTCCGCCAGTCGGGGTCGACCACCGCGCGGCACAGGCACCAGAAGCCGGCGACGACCGCGCCGACGCCCGGGTAGATGCCCAGCGCGACGGCGGACGGCTGCCCGTCGGCGGTGGTGTGCAGCACGGCGGCGAGGTCGAACGCCGACCACCACGCCAGGCCCGCCATGGCGACCGACAGGGCGGTCGCCGCGGAGCCCGCGGCGTCGCGGCGGCGTCGCCAGCACAGCACCGACATGGCCAGGCAGAGCGCGGCGGACAGGCCGTAGGCGAGCGCGAGCCAGTGCCCCTCCACGCCGACCTCCCGCCCGTGACCCCGGGCCGTGATCGTGCCGCGCGCCGGGGCGCGTCACGCCTCCCGCGGGGCAGGACCACCCGATCGTGCGACGGGCGTCTCAGCCCGCGGGACGCCTAGAGCGCCGTGAGGATCGCGAGCAGGACGAGGGTGGCGATGAGGCTGACGGCGATGCTGCCGGCGCAGCCGAGGCGGTTGCTGAAGAAGAAGAACACGCCCCCCTCCTGCCCTGCCGCGGGCGGCTCAGCCCGCCAGGCCCGGCGGGAACCCGCCGGTCGCGACCGGGCCCCACGCCTCGACGGTGACGCGCAGCAGCGACTTGCCCTGGCGCACCATCGCCGCGCGGTAGTCGTCCCAGTCGCCGTGCTCCCCCGCCACCGCGCGGAAGTAGTCGACGAGCGGCTCGACGGCCTCCGGCACGTCGAGCACCTCGGCCGTGCCCTCGAGCTGCACCCAGGGGCCGTCCCAGTCGTCGGAGAGCACGAGCAGCGACACCTGCGGCCGGGCGCGGGCGTTGCGCGTCTTGGCCCGCTGCGGGTAGGTCGCGACGACGACGCGGCCCTCGGCGTCGACGCCGGCGGTGACCGGCGACATCTGCCGGCGCCCGTCGGCGCGGGTCGTGACGAGCACGTGCCGGTGGCGCGGGCGGACGAAGGCGAGCAGGGCGTCGCGGTCGACGTGGTCGGTGGTGGCGGTGCGGGGCACGGCCGTCCCCTACCCGCCCCGCTCGGCGGAGTACTCGCTGTAGACGACGAGCACGGCCGCGGCGGTGACGATGCCGGCGAGGGTGCCGCGGGACAGCCCGTCGTCGCCGCCGAGGCGCAGCCCGACGTGCAGCGCCAGCACCACCGCCAGCGCGACCAGCGCGCCGCGGCTGTTCGGCTGCAGTCCGCGCCACCACCTCACGACGCGCTCCGGAAGGTCCGGGCGTACGCCGACGGCGAGGTGCCGCGCCAGCGCCCGAACTGGGTGCGCAGCGTCGCCGCGGAGCCGAAGCCGGACCGGCGCGCGACCTCCTCGACGCCGTGCCCCTGCTCGAGCAGCTGCGCGGCCAGGCCGACGCGCTGCGCCAGCACCCACCGGGCCGGCGTCTCGCCGGTGACCTCGCGGAAGCGGCGGGCGAAGGTGCGCGGGCTCATGTGCGCGCGGGCGGCGAGGTCGTCGACCTGCAGCGGGTCGGCGAGGTGCGCGACCACCCAGTCGCAGACCTGAGCGAGGTCGTCGGCCCCGCTGCGGCGCTGCGGCGGCACGGGCGCCTCGACGAACTGCGCCTGGCCGCCGTCGCGGTGCGGCGGCACGACCATGCGGCGGGCGACGGCGTTCGCGACGGCGTGGCCGTGCTCCTGGCGCATGAGGTGCAGGCAGGCGTCGATGCCCGCGGCGCTGCCGGCGCCGGTGACGACCTCGCCCTCGTCGACGTAGAGCACCGCGGGGTCGACGTCGACCGCCGGGTAGCGGGCGGCCAGGTCGGCGGCGTAGCGCCAGTGCGTCGCGGCCCGGCGGCCGTCGAGCAGGCCGCTGGCGGCCAGCACGTACGCGCCGCTGCACACCGACAGCACGCGCCCGCCGCGGGCGACGGTGTCGCGCAGCGCCTGCAGCAGCGGCTCCGGCGGCCGCTCGGCCGGGTCGCGCCAGCACGGGATGCAGACCAGGTCGGCGGTGGCGAGGCGCTCGAGGCCGTGCTCGACGGCGATGGCCATGCCGCCGTCCGAGCGCAGCGGGCCGGGCTCGCAGGCGGCGACGGCGAAGTCGTAGACCGGCAGCCCCTCGTCGCTGCGGTCGGTGCCGAAGGCCTCGCAGAGCACGCCGAGCTCGAAGGCCGTCACGCCCTGGCAGGCGGCGACCACCACGTCCCTCATGACCATGCCGCCAGTGTGGCAGGACCGCACCTCGCCGCGCGACTCCTGCCACGCCGGGTCAGGCCTCGCGGACGGTGTCCTCGTTGCGCACCCGCCCGCGCGGGTGCCCGTCGCGGGCGTCGAGGCGCAGCGTGGCGACGTAGCCGACGAGCGCCAGCACGTGCAGCAGGAACAGCCAGCCGAGCGTCACGGCCGCCGCCGCGAGCGGCACCGACCCGCCGTACGCCGCGTCGAGCGGCACCTCGATGCCGAGGAACAGCAGGTAGCCCATGGCGAAGCCGGCGAGCACCGACCCCGTGCCGTACGCGCCCCACAGCAGGGCGCGCGGGCCGGGCCGCTGCGGGCCGAGCCCGCGGTAGGCGAGCAGCAGCAGCGGGCTGAGGGCGAGCCACAGCAGCAGGAAGGTGAGGTAGACGCCGAGCAGGCGGGCCGCGCCGCCGTCGCCGAGCACGCCCGTCAGCCGGTCGGCGGCGACCACGGCGACGAGCACGAGCAGGGGGCTGACGGCCGCGAGCACCAGCGAGCCGAGCCGGCCGCGCAGCGAGCGCCGGCCCTCCTCGCCGCGCACCGAGAGGCGGTCGAAGGCGCGGACCAGCCCCTCGCCGTAGAGCGTGCCCGGCACCAGGGCCGCGACGGCCGCCGCGGGCGACAGCCGCGTGCCGACGTCGACGAGCGAGCGCGCGGCGTCCTCGGCGCCGAGGTTGGTCGGCAGCAGCGTGGCGAGCTCCTCGGCCATGGCGCGCAGGCTGCCCTCGCCGACCACGAGGCCGGCGAGGAAGACGGCGACGAGCAGCAGGGGCACCAGGCCGATCGCGGCGTAGAAGGTGACGCCCGCGGCGTAGAGGACCAGGTCGTGCCCGCGCGTGCTGCGGCCGACGTCGCGCGCCAGCCCCGCGAGGCCGGGCGCGGGGGCCTCGTCGTCGAGCGCTGCGGTAGACACGCCCGGTGCCTACCCCGATCCACCCCTCGCCCCCGGTCGCGGTCCGCCCGGTGCGCGCCGAGGAGCACGCGGCCGTCGCCGCGCTGACCGCCGACGTCTACCTGCGCGAGGGCTGGGCCGACGAGGAGTACGCCGCGCACCTGCGCGACGTCGCCGGGCGCGCGGCCACGTCGACCGTGCTCGTCGCGGTCGACGGGCCGCGGGTCGTCGGCGCGCTGACGGTCGCCACGCGCGGCGGGCCGATGGCCGAGATGGCGGCGCCCGGCGAGGCGGTCGTGCGGATGCTCGTCGTCGACCCGGCCGCCCGGGGCCGCGGCGTCGGCCGGGCGCTCGTCGGGGCGGCCCTCGACCTGGCCCGCGCCGACGGCTGCCGCCTCGTCCGGCTGTCGACGCAGCCCGAGATGGCGGCGGCGCACCGCGTCTACGCCTCCTACGGCTTCCGCCGCACGCCCGCGCGCGACTGGTCGCCCGGGCGCGGCGTCCAGCTGCTCACGTACGCCCTGCCGCTCGTGCCGTGGTGCGACCAGTGCGGCCAGGCGCTCGAGGACGACGGCGCGCACGCCCGCTGCACCGCCGGGCGCGACCTCGAGCCGCCGCGCTACTGCCCGCACTGCCGGCGCCGCATGGTGGTGCAGGTGCTGCCGGACGGCTGGACGGCGCGCTGCGTCGAGCACGGGACGACGACCGGCGGCTGATCCCGGAGGCGTTGCCCGATCGTGAGGTCGCGGTGACCGGGCGGCGACCGCCCCCGGGTTGCCTGGGCGCGTGACCGCCCTGCTGCACCGGCCCGCACCGGCGGCGGCGCGCCGCCCGCTGCTGCGGCCGGCGCTCGCCGTCGCGGCCGCCCTGCTGGCCGTCGCGAGCCTGCCGCTGCGCTGGCACGTGCTGGCCGTCGACGGCGTCGACCTGGTCGAGCGCGGCCGCGACGTCCCCGGCGCAGCGCTGCTGCTGCTCGTCGCCGCCGCGGTCACGCTCACTGCGGTGCGCCGCCGCCCGCCGCTCGCCGCGCTCGTCTTCGGGCTCGCCAGCACGGTCGCCGTGCGCCTCGGCATGCTGCTCGGCGACCTCGCCGCGGGCGACGACCTGCGGGCGACCGGTCCGGGCTACCCGGTGCTCACCGCCTCGGCCGCCCTGCACGCGCTGGCGCTGGCGGTCGCCCTGCGCGAGGCCGGCGAGCACCGCCGCGCCCGAGCCCTGCTCGTCGTGCTCGGGCTCGCCGCGGCCGCGTGCGCAGCCGCGCTCGCCACCGGCGCGCGGGCCGTCTAGCGGGTTCGCCCAGCCGCGCCCGGGGATGCCGAGGGGGTCCCTCCCCCGAGCGAGCAGGAGGCGCCCCCGTGCGCGCACTGACCTGGCAAGGCAAGCGCGACGTCCGGGTGACGGACGTCCCCGACCCCCGCATCGAGGCGCCGACCGACGCCGTCATCAAGGTGACGTCGACGGCGATCTGCGGCTCGGACCTGCACCTGTACGAGGTGCTCGGGCCGTTCCTGTCGCCCGGCGACGTGCTGGGCCACGAGCCGATGGGCGTCGTCGAGGAGGTCGGCGCGGGCGTCACGCACATCAAGCCCGGCGACCGCGTCGTCGTGCCGTTCAACATCTCCTGCGGCACCTGCTGGATGTGCTCGCGCGGCCTCTACGCGCAGTGCGAGACCACGCAGAACACCGCGACCGGCAAGGGCGCCTCGCTGTTCGGCTACACCTCGCTGTACGGCTCGGTGCCCGGCGGGCAGGCGGAGTACCTCCGCGTGCCGCAGGCGCACTTCGGCCCGATCAAGGTGCCGGACGGCGTGCCGGACGAGCGCTACCTCTACCTGTCCGACGTCGTGCCGACCAGCTGGCAAGCCGTCGCGTACGCCGACGTCCCGCAGGGCGGCACGCTCGGCGTCGTCGGCCTCGGCCCCATCGGCCAGATGGTCTGCCGCATCGCCAAGCACCTCGGCGTGGAGCGCGTCATCGGCGTCGACTCCGTGCCCGAGCGGCTCGCCCTCGCGCGCGCGTGGGGCTTCGAGACGGTCGACACGACCGAGGTCGACGACGTCAGCCTCGCCCTCATCGACATGACCGACGGCCGCGGGCCCGACAGCGTCGTCGAGGCCGTCGGCATGGAGGCGCACTCCTCGCCCGTCGGCAAGGCGGCGCACGCCGTCGTCGGCCTGCTGCCCGACGCGATCGCCAAGCCGATGACCGACCGGCTCGCCGTCGACCGCATGAACGCGCTCACCACCGCCTTCAAGGCGTGCCGCCGCGGCGGCACCGTCTCCATCAGCGGCGTCTACGGCGGCGAGGCCGACCCGTTCCCGATGATGGAGGTCTTCGACCGCGGGCTGCAGCTGCGCATGGGCCAGTGCCACGTGCACCGCTGGACCGACGACATCCTCGAGGTGGTCGGCCAGGAGCAGGACGTGCTCGGGCTGGAGGGGCTCGCGACGCACCGGGTGCCGCTCGACCGCGCGCCCGAGATGTACAAGACCTTCCAGGACAAGAGCGACGGCTGCCTGAAGGTCGTCCTGCAGCCGCACGGCGCGACCCCGTGAGCGCACGCACGGTCCTCGTCGTCGGCGCGTCGAGCGGGATCGGCCGCGCCGCCGCGCACCAGCTCGCCGAGCGCGGCGACCACCTCGTGCTGCTGTCGCGCAGCCGCGAGGCGCTCGAGGAGACGGCCCGCGAGTGCCGGCTGCGCGGCGCGGGCTCCGCGACCGTCGTCGTCGCCGACGTCCGCGACGCGGAGGCGGTCGACGCCGCCGTGCGCGGGGTCAACCGGCTCGACGCGGTCATCCACTCGGCCGGCGTCGTCGCGTACGGCCGCTTCGAGGACGTGCCCAAGGACGTCTACGACGGCGTGCTGGAGACCAACGTCCTCGGCGCCGCCAACGTCGCCCGCAGCGCGCTGCCGGTGCTGCGCGCGCAGAAGGAGGGCGTGCTCGTCCTCATCGGCTCGGTGCTCGGCGAGATCGCCGTGCCGAACATGACGGCGTACGTCGTGAGCAAGTGGGCGCTGCGCTCGTTCGGCCGGCAGCTCGCGATCGAGAACCGCGACGTCAAGGACGTGCGTGTCTGCGTCGTCGCGCCGGGCGGCGTCGACACCCCGATCTACCGGCAGGCGGCCAACTACCTCGGCCGCCCGGGTCGCCCGCCGGCACCGGTCGACAGCCCGGAGAAGGTGGCGCGCGCCGCCGTCCGCGCGATCGACCACCCGCGCGACCGCATCAGCGTCGGCCTGGCCAACCCGCTCATGCGCTTCGGCTTCCGGCGGATGCCCCGGGTCTTCGACGCCCTCGTCGGCCCGATGTTCGGCGTCGCCGCGCTCGAGCCCGAGCCGCTCGCGGCGACCACCGGCAACGTGCACGGCCCGGTCACCGCCCGCGAGCGCGTGGCCGACGGCCGCGGGCAGGGCGTCGGCACGGTCGTGCGCAACCTCACCGGGCGGGGGCGGCGCTAGCAGCGACGCACGAGGGCCCCGGCCGGTCGCACCGGTCGGGGCCCTCGTCGCGCCGGGCTACTTCGGCTGCAGCCTCGCCGCCCCGTCGATGCGCACGGTCTCGCCGTTGGCGTACGTGTTGACGAGCAGCTCGACCACCATCGAGGCCAGCTCCTCGCTCTTGCCGAGGCGCTTGGGGAAGACGACGTCGCGCTTGAGCTTGTCCTTGAAGGCCTCGCTCTCGGGGCCCTCGCCGTAGATGGGCGTGTCGATGAGGCCGGGCGCCACGCAGTTGACGCGGACGCCGATGGCGGCCAGGTCGCGCGCGACCGGCAGCGTCATGCCGACGATGCCGCCCTTGCTGGAGCTGTACGCCGCCTGCCCGATCTGGCCGTCGAAGGCGGCGACCGAGGCGAGCGTGACGATGGCGCCGCGCGAGCCGTCCTCGTCGACCGGCTGCGTGCGGCCCATCGCCGTGGCGGCCAGGCGCACGCAGTTGAAGGTGCCGATGAGGTTGACCGTGACGACCTTGGTGTACGCCGCGAGGTCGTGCGCCGAGGAGAACTCGCCGTCGCGGCCGACGGTGCGCGTCGCCCAGCCGATGCCGGCGGCGCACACCAGCGTGCGCAGCGGGCCGAGGCCCTCGGCCGTCTGCACCGCCTCGACGACCTGGTCGGGGTCGGACACGTCGGCGCGGACGTACTCGCCGCCGACGTCCGCGGCGACGGCGCGGCCCTTGTCGTCGTTGAGGTCCAGCACGACCACGTGCGCGCCGCGGGCGGCGAGCTGCCGCACGGTGGCCTCGCCGAGGCCGCTGGCCCCGCCGGTGACGATGGACGAGGTGCCGGTCAGGTCGAGCACAGTGCCTCCAGGCGCGGGGCCGCGGGGTCGGGGTCCCGACCCTAGGCCGTCCGCCGGAGCGCTAGGCGACGAGGCCCAGGCGGCGCAGCTCGACCGTGAGGTCGTGCGGCGAGGTCGACGCCGACATGGCGTCCTCGAGCGTGATGACGCCGTCGCGCAGGAACGACACCAGGTGCTGGTCGAAGGTCTGCATGCCGTAGTACGCGCCCTCGGCGATGAGCGTCGGGATCGTCGACGTCTTGTCCGGGTCGGCGATGGCGTCGGCGAGGCGGCCGGTGCCGACGGCGATCTCCATGACGACGCAGCGGCCCTCGCCGTC
>CANKBT010000062.1 GCA_947479995.1 Frankiaceae bacterium
ATCGGTCGTGCCCTCGCGGAGGAGCTCGCCCGTGGCGGCGCGCGGCTCGCCCTCAGCGACATCCACCTCGACGCCGTCGAGGAGACCGCCGAGCGGTGCCGCCGGCTCGGGGCGCGCGCGGAGGCGTACGCGCTGGACGTCGCGGACCGCGCTGCGGTCTTCGCGCACGCCGACGAGGTCGCCGGCGCCTTCGGCGGGGTGCACCTGGTGGTGAACAACGCCGGCGTGGCGCTGCACGGCGCGGTCCGCGACCTCGCCGAGCCGGACATGCGCTGGCTCATGGAGATCGACTACTGGGGGGTCGTGCACGGCACGCAGGCCTTCCTCCCCCACCTGGTCGCCTCCGGCAGCGGTCGGCTCGCCAACATCTCGAGCGTCTTCGGGCTCATCGCGGTCCCCGACCAGGCCGCCTACAACGCCGCCAAGTTCGCGGTGCGCGGCTTCACCGAGGCCCTGCGCCAGGAGATGCAGCGCGACCGCCTGCCGGTGAGCGTGAGCACGGTGCACCCCGGCGGCATCCGCACCGCCATCGCCCGGTCGGCGCGCTACAGCTCCCCGTCGGCGCGCGAGGGCTCCACCGAGCTGTTCGCCCGCGTCGCCCGCACCTCGCCCGAGCGGGCGGCGCGCGTCATCCTGCGCGGGGTGGAGCGCCGGCGGGCGCGCATCCTCGTCGGTCCCGACGCCTGGGCGCTGGCGGCGCTCCCCCGCGCGCTCGGCGCGCACTACGGGCGCGTCGTGGTCCCGTCGGTCCGCCGGCTCGCCCCGTGAGCACGGCGACCTCAGGGGCGACCGGGACGTCGGGCGCGCCGGGCGCGACGGAGCCGCTGCCCTCCCCGGCGGGGCTGCCCGTGCTCGGCAACCTGCTGCAGCTGCCCCGGGCCCGGCTCATGCAGCACCTGCACGAGGTCGCGACCCGCTTCGACGGGGTCTACGCCCTCGACGTCGCCGGCACCCGCGCGATCGTGGTCTACGGCCCGGACCTCGTCGCCGAGTTGTGCGACGAGACGCGCTTCCGCAAGGTGGTGACCGGTCCGCTGTCGGAGCTGCGGGCGGCCGCCGGCGACGGCCTGTTCACCGCGCGCCGCAACGAGAGCAACTGGGGCAAGGCGCACCGCGTGCTGCTGCCCGCCTTCGCGCTGCGCTCGGTGAAGGACTACTTCCCGGCCATGCTCGAGGTGGCGGACGAGCTCGTCGCCTCCTGGCAGGCCCGCGAGGGCGAGCCCCTCGACGTCGTCGACGACATGACGCGCCTGACGCTCGACACCATCGCGCTCACCGGCTTCGGCCAGCGCTTCCACTCCTTCCGGTCGCCGGAGCTGCACCCCTTCCTCGCCGCCATGGGCCGCGTGCTCACCGAGGCCCAGTCGCGCGTGACGCGGCTGCCGCACACCGCGCGTCTCTACGCCGCCCGCGAGCGGCGCTTCCAGGCCGACATCGCGCAGATGTTCGAGCTCGTCGACGCGGTGATCGCGGGCCGCCACGCGGCGGGCGACCCGGGCGGCCGGGACCTGCTGGGCCTGATGCTCACCTCGCCCGACCCCGAGACCGGCGAGACGCTCGACGACGTCAACGTGCGCCACCAGATCATCACGTTCCTCGTCGCGGGCCACGAGACGACGAGCGGCCTGCTGTCGTTCGCCCTGCACCAGCTGCTGCGCAACCCGCACGTGCTCGCCCAGGCGTACGCCGAGGTCGACCGGCTGCTGCCCGGCGACACCGTCCCGACCTACCGGCACGTCAACCAGCTCGACGTGGTCAGCCGCGTCCTCGACGAGACGCTGCGGCTGTGGTCGCCCGCGCCGGGCTTCACCGTCGCGCCGTACGAGGACACGACGCTCGGCGGCCGCTACCGCCTGCAGCGCAACTACCCGGTGAGCGTGCTGCTCGCCCCGCTGCACCGCGACCCGGGCGCCTGGCCGGACCCGGAGCGCTTCGACGTCGACCGCTTCCGCCCCGAGGCGACGGCCGCCCGCCAGCAGCGCTACCCGCACGCGTACCAGCCGTTCGGCAACGGCGCCCGCGCCTGCATCGGCCGGCAGTTCGCCCTCGTGGAGGCCAAGCTCGCCCTGGCCCTGCTGCTGCAGCGCTTCGCGCTCGAGGACCCCGGCGACTACCGGCTGCAGATCAAGGAGACCCTGACGATCAAGCCGGACGGGTTCCGCCTCCGCGTCCGGGCGCGGCGCCCCCACGAGCGCCTGCACCGGCCCGCGCCGGTCGCGGCCACCGGTGCGCCGGCACCGCGCGACAGCGTCGACGTGGCGGCGCGCCGCCTCGCCGGCTCGACCCCCGGTCAGCCGCTGACGGTGCTGTACGGCTCGACGATGCAGACCTGCGCGGACGTCGCCGCGCGGGTCGCCGAGCTGGGCGAGGCCGCGGGGCTGCCCACCGCCCTGCGCCCGCTCGACGAGGCCGTCGGCGCGCTGCCGCAGACCGGCCTGCTCGTCGTGGTCACCGCCACCTACAACGGCGAGGCGCCCGACGGCGCCCGCGCGTTCGACCGCGCCCTGCGCGACGGGGCCACGGCCGCGCTCCCCGACCTGCGGTACGCCGTGCTCGGGTGCGGCAACACGCAGTGGTCGACGTACCAGGCCTTCCCGAAGCGCGTCGACGCCTTCCTGGCCGCGACCGGCGCGACGCCGCTGCTCGAGCGCGCGGAGGCCGACGCGGCCGGTGACTTCGACGGCGCCGTCGACGCGTGGCTGGGTCGCCTGGTCGAGGCGCTCGCCGGCCTGCCGGGCGCCGTCGCGGCGCCGACGGCGCCCGCCGCGCCGCGCTACCGGCTCGCGCTGCTCGACGAGCGGGCCACCCGGCCGGAGATCGTCGGCCCCCAGGCCGTGCCGATGGTCGTCGTCGAGAACACCGAGCTCGTCGCGGACGCGACCGGGCTGTGGGACCACCGGCTCGAGGCGCCGGCCCGCTCGACCCGGCACCTGGTGCTCGCGCTGCCGCCGGCACCGGACGGCGCCCCCGCGTACGCGGTGGGCGACCACCTCGCGGTGTTCGGCAAGAACCGGTCGTCGCTGGTGGCCCGGGCCGCCCGGCTGCTGGGCCTGCAGGTCGAGCAGGTGGTGCGCGTCGAGCAGCAGCACGGGCGGCCGTCGCACCTCCCGCTCGGCGCGCCGGTCGAGGTCGGGCGGCTGCTCGCCGAGCACGTCGAGCTGCAGGACACCGCGACCGCGGCCGACGTGCGAGCGCTCGCCGAGCACACGCCCTGCCCGCGCACCGCCGAGCAGCTGCGCGCCCTCGCCGCCGACGACGCGCGCCTGGAGGCCGAGGTGCGGGCGCCCCGCGCCTCCCTGCTCGACCTGCTCGAGCGCCACCCCGCCGTCGCGCTCCCGCTCGCGGTGCTGCTGGAGCGCTGCCGGCCGCTGCGCCCGCGGTACTACTCGATCTCCTCCTCCCCCGCGGTCTCGCCAGGGCAGGCCAGCCTCACCGTCGGGGTGATCGACGCGCCCGCCCACGCGGGCACGGGGCAGTACAAGGGCCTGACGTCGGACCACCTCGCGCGCCTGGAGCCGGGCCGCACCGCCTTCGGCTTCGTCCGCACCCCGACGCCGGCGTTCCGCCCGCCGCCCGACCCCGCCACGCCGCTGCTGCTCGTTGCGGCCGGGACGGGCATCGCCCCCTTCCGCGGCTTCCTGCAGGAGCGGGCCGAGCAGCGGGCCCGCGGGCAGTCGGTCGGCCGCACCGTGCTCCTCTACGGCTGCCGCCACCCCGACCACGACTGGTACTACCGGGACGAGGTGCGGGCCTGGGCGCGCGAGGGCCTGGTGGAGCCGCACCTGGCCCACTCCGCGGTCGCCGGCCACCCGTACCGCTTCGTGCAGGACGCCGTGCGCGGCCGCGGCGAGGACGTGCGCGCGCTCGTCGCGGCCGGCGCGCACGTGCGCCTGTGCGGCGACGGCCTGCGCATGGCGCCCGCGGTGCGGGCCGCGCTGGCCGAGGTGCACGGCCGCGCCGGCGACGCCGCCGCGGCCTGGCTCGAGGGGCTGCAGCGGGACGGGCGCTACGCCGAGGACGTGTTCGCGCCGAGCCGCTGACCCTCCCGGTGACTCCTCAGACGGTGACGACCTCGGCGGAGGTGCGCGGCAGCGTCGCCCCCGCGGCGCCCCGCAGGCCGCGGACGTCGCGGGCGAGGTCGCGGACCAGGTCGCGCGCGACGAGGGCGCACATCACCGCCACGAGCAGGGCGAGCAGGGCGAGCACGACGAGCAGGTCGCCCCAGCCCCCGGTGAGGTCGAGCGACTCGCGGACCATCACCGCGCAGCCGCCCGCGACGCCGAGCGCGGCCAGCAGCCGCACGGCCGGCCCCTGCGCCGACAGCGGCACGCCGGCGACGCGGCGCAGCGCCAGCGCGCGCACCGGCCAGGTGGCGAACGCGCGGGCGGCCAGCGCCCACGCCAGCGGCAGCAGCCCCGCCGGGCCGACGGCGACGACGAGGCCCAGGTGCAGCACGACCACGAGCACGACGAGCCGCAGCTCGACGTCGAGGCGGTCGCGGGCGATGAGCACCGAGCGGTCGAAGAACGTCATCGCCGTGGCGAGGCCGCCGACCGCCAGCACGGCCGCCAGCGGCCCGCTCGCCGTCCACCGCTCGCCGAAGACCAGCGGCACGAGCTGCGGGCTCGTGACCGCGAGGGCGACGAGCGCGGGGCCGACGACCAGGGCGCTGAGCCCGACGCTCTGGCCGTACGCCGCGGCCAGGCGGCGCACGTCGTCGCGCATCCGCACGAAGGTCGGCGTCGCGACGGTGGCCACGGTGCCGAGGCACAGGTCGAGCAGCACGTAGAGCAGCCGGGTCGCGACGCTCCAGTAGCCCAGCGCGGTGGTGCCGAGGGCCGCGCCGATCAGCAGCACCTCGCCCTGGTCGCGCACCTGCTGCAGCCCCTGGATGCCGACCACCCGGGCGCCGAAGCGCGTCATCTCGACCGCGAGCGGCCGCGACCACTGCCGGCCCGGCCGCCAGCGCGACAGCGCCAGCAGCAGCACCAGCCCGCTGGCGTGCTGCACGAGCAGCTGCAGCACCAGCGCCCAGACGCCGGCGCCCGCGAGCGCGGTCGCGACCCCGACGACGCAGCCGAGCAGCACCGACACGACCTGGCGCACGGCCAGCTCGCGGAAGCGCATCTCCCGCGTGAGCAGGGCCATCGGCGTGCTGGCCAGGCCGGCCAGCACGAGCACCAGGCTGAGGGCGGCGAGCACCGGCGCGAGGTCCGGCGCGTCGAGCAGGGCGGCGAGCGGCGCGGCGGCGAGGGCCAGCGCGGCGGCGGTGACGACGCCGGCGGCGGTGCTCGTCCAGAACGCCGTGCTCGTCGTGCGGTCGTCGACCTCCTCGGCCTGCACCAGCCAGACCGAGAAGCCGGCCTCGGCGACCGTCTGCAGCACGGTGACGAAGGCGACCGCGAGGGCGACGACGCCGAAGTCCTCCGGGGCCAGCAGCCGGCCGAGCAGCACGAGCGTGACCAGGCCGGCGACGCGCACCAGGTAGCGGCCGGCGCCGGTCCACAGCACCCCGCGCAGCGCGCCCGCGCGCAGGCCGCCCGCCACGGTCAGGCGCCCCTGGCCAGCCGGCGGGCCGTCGCCACGGCCTCCTCGGGGCTGTCGGCGCGACGGCTCAGGGGCGAGGACGACAGCCAGGTGTCGTGCAGCCGGCCGACCTTGCCGTAGCTGTTGTCGACCCAGACGCTGCGTCGGCCCGACAGCGTCGCCAGCACGACGCCGTGCAGCCGGTCGGTGACGAGCACCTCGCCGCGCTGCACCATCGCCAGCCCGCGGTGCACGCCGCCGGTGGCGATGGCCGCGTGCAGGGCGGTGCTGGCGCGGCGCGCAGCCGCCGACGCGACCGCGGGCCGCAGGCGGGCGTCGGCGGCTGACAGCACCTGCCGGCGCCGGCTGTGCGGCGGGAACCAGTCGAAGACCGGCACCCCCGCCGGTGCTGCGCGGCGGCCCGCGCTCTCGTGGTCGGTGCGCCACTGCACGACGACGGGCGCCTCGGCCGGCCGGGGCGCGGGCAGGGTCGCCGGGTCGATGGCGAGCGCGGCGTCGGGCACCAGCACCGAGGCCAGGCCGAGCACGTCGCGGACGTAGGCGGTGCCCTCGTCGTCGCGGGTCATCACCGTCAGGTCGGGGTGGCGCCGCAGCGCCGCCGCCGAGCGCTGGGCGGCCGCCTCGTCGGCGAACCAGACGGTCTGCGGCAGCTGCACGATGCGGCGGTCGGCGAAGCGGGCGACGACGTGCTCGCGGAAGGCGTGGTTCTCGGGCCAGACGTCGCCGAAGTTGCCGCCGCCGTGCAGCAGCAGCGGCACGTCGCGCGGCAGGGCGTCGACGACGTCGTCGCGGTGCCGGCCGTGCGTCGCGCTGTAGGCGATGCGGACGCCGAGGCGCGCCAGCGCCTGCTGCTCGCCGAGCCAGATCGCGGTGTCGCCGACGTTGTCGTGGTCGGGGAAGTCGAGCACCGCGACGGCGCGGGCGCCCCGCAGCTGCTCGGCGAGCGCCGCGTCGAAGCGCCGGCGCAGGCCGGCCAGCAGTGCGGGCACGCCGTCGGGCGCGGTCATGCCCCTCCTCCGTCGGGTCGTCGCCGGCCCGGTCGTCGCCGCACCGGTCGACGCCGGTGCCGTGCGCGGCGCGCGGGCGCCGGGGGCCAGTCAAGCGGACGCGGGGCGCCGACGGCGGCAGGTGCGGCGGGGCTCACCCGGACGCCGCAGCGACGGCCTGCGCGAGGTAGGCCTCGCGGTCGGTGGCGGCGCTCGGCCCGGGCCGCAGCTCCTCGCGGTGCAGGGCGCCGCGCGCCACGTCGCGCGCCCAGATGCCGAGGCTGGTGCCGGTGCGGTGCCGCCCGGAGCGCACGAAGCGCTGCGCCTGCCCGTGCGCCCCGGCGGGCGCCGAGGCCGGCTGCACCCGGTCGAGCAGGTCGCCGGCGCGCGCCCAGCCGCGGCCCTCGGCGCGCAGCGCCGCGACCACGCCGTCGGGCACCGGCACTCCGAGCCAGGCCTGCGCCCGGTGCAGGGCGTGCCCGACCGCCAGGCCGGTGCGCGCCGCCCGGCTGCGGGCGACCAGGGCGTCCCAGTCCGGCCCGTGGGCGACGACGGCCGCCAGGTCGGCGTACCAGACCAGGCGGGTGCCGCCGCCGAGCGAGGCGTGCAGCGCCAGGTGGTGCAGCGTGTCGGTGACCTCGAGCGTGCGCAGGTCGCGCCCGTCGACGCGCAGCGCCACGGCCCGCGCGAGCAGCGGCTCGGTCGGCAGGTGCATGCGCCGCCGCCACGCCGGGTGGAACAGCAGCGACCAGTGCAGGTCGAGCGGCGTGCCGCCCGGCAGCAGCAGGTCGACCTCCCCCGCCCCCAGCCGCCGCAGCCCGTCCCAGGACGACGCCAGCGACGTGCCCGGCACCGCCTCGAGCGCGGCCACGGCCACCGGCAGGTCCGCCGGGCGCACGAGCAGGTCGAGGTCGCCGTACGGCCGGGGGGCGGGCGGGTCGTACCAGCCGCGCGCGAGCACCGGGCCCTTGAGCACGAGCGCGTCGACGCCCGCGCCGGCGAGCGCTGCCAGCGCCACGTCGAGGTCGCGGGCCATCCCGAGCGCGGCGACGGCGGTCCGGCCGCGCCGGGTGGCGAGGTCGGCGAGCACCGCGGGCGGGGCGCCGCCGGCCGCGGCGAGCGCCCGGTGCACCGGGTCGACGACGCGGTGCCCGGCGGCGTGCTCGGGGACCCGCGCCCACTCGGCCGCGGGCAGCGCCGGCAGCGGCGCGCCCCGCAGGGCGGCCACCACCAGGTCGCCCGCGGTGGGCCGCCGGCGCATCAGACCGCGAAGTACTTCGCCTCGGGGTGGTGCAGCACGATCGCGCTCGTCGACTGCTCCGGGGTGAGCTGGAACTCCTCGGACAGCTCGACGCCGACCCGCTGCCACTCCAGCAGGTCCTGCACCTTCACCTGCTCCTCGAGGTCGGGGCACGCCGGGTAGCCGAACGAGTAGCGCGCGCCGCGGTAGGTCAGCTTGGACAGCTTGCTCTGCAGGTCGCCCTCGTCCTCGCCGCCGAAGCCCAGCTCCGCGCGGACGCGGCTGTGCCACATCTCGGCCAGGGCCTCGGTGAGCTGCACCGACAGGCCGTGCAGCTCGAGGTAGTCGCGGTAGGCGTCGCGGGCGAACAGCTCGTTGGCGACCTCCGAGACGTGCCGGCCCATCGTCACGACCTGGAAGGCGACGACGTCGACCTCGCCGGACTCCTGCGGCCGGAAGAAGTCCGACAGGCACAGCCGCCGGTCGCGGCGCTGCCGCGGGAACGTGAACCGGGTGCGCTCCCCGCCGGTCTGCGGGTCGAGCACGATGAGGTCCTGGCCCTTGGAGACGGCCGGGAAGTAGCCGTGCACGACCGCCGCGTGCATCGTGCCCTCGGCCTGCACGCGCGCCAGCAGCTCGCGCAGCCGCGGCCGCCCCTCCGTCTCCACGAGCTCCTCGTACGAGGGCCCCTCGCCCCCGCGCGCGCCGCGCAGCCCCCACTGGCCGAGGAACAGCGCCCGCTCGTCCAGCCAGGAGGCGTAGTCGGCGAGCGCGAGGCCCTTGGTGACGCGGCTGCCCCAGAACGGCGGCTCGGGCACGGTGTTGTCGGTCGCGACGTCGGAGCGGTCGACCGGCTCGGGCTCGACCTCGGCGGCGCGGCGGCGCTCGGCGAGCGCGCGGTTCTTCGCGTGCCGCGCCTTGCGCTCGTCCTCCTTGGCGCGGTCGGCCCGCTGCTGCTCGGCGGGCACCTCGCCGCGCTTGACGGCCATGAGCTCGTCCATGAGGCGCAGGCCCTCGAAGGCGTCGCGGGCGTAGCGGACGTCGCCGTCGTAGACGTCGGCGAGGTCCTGCTCGACGTACGCGCGGGTCAGCGCCGCCCCGCCGAGCACCACGGGGAAGCGCTCGGCGATCCCCCGCGCGTTCATCTCGACGAGGTTCTCCTTCATCACCACCGTCGACTTGACCAGCAGCCCGCTCATGCCGACGACATCGGCGCGGTGCTCCTCGGCGGCCTCGAGGATGGCGGTCACCGGCTGCTTGATGCCGATGTTGACCACGGTGTAGCCGTTGTTGGACAGGATGATGTCGACGAGGTTCTTGCCGATGTCGTGGACGTCGCCCTTGACGGTGGCCAGCACGATCGTGCCCTTGCCGCTGTCGTCGCCCTCGACCTTCTCCATGTGCGGCTCGAGGTGCGCCACGGCGGTCTTCATGACCTCGGCGCTCTGCAGGACGAACGGCAGCTGCATCTGCCCGGAGCCGAACAGCTCGCCGACGGTCTTCATGCCGGCGAGCAGCGTCTCGTTGACGATCGCGAGCGGGGTGCGGCCCTCGGCCATCGCCTGGTCGAGGTCGGCCTGCAGGCCGTTCTTCTCGCCGTCGACGATGCGGCGCTGCAGGCGCTCCTCGAGCGGCAGCTCCATGAGCAGCTCGGCCCGGCTCTTGGCCGACTCCTGCGCCTCGGCGCCCTCGAACAGGTCGAGGAACGCGGTGAGCGGGTCGTAGCCGTCCCTGCGGCGGTCGTAGACCAGGTCGAGCGCCGTCTCCCGCTGCTGCTCGGGGATCCGGTTCATCGGCAGGATCTTGCTGGCGTGCACGATGGCGCTCGACAGGCCGGCCTTCTGGCACTCGGCGAGGAAGACGGAGTTGAGCACCACGCGGGCGGCCGGCTTGAGGCCGAACGAGATGTTCGACAGGCCGAGGGTGGTGCCGACGCGCGGGCGGCGCTGCTTGTACTGCCGGATCGCCTCGATGGTGGCGACGCCGTCCTTGCGGGACTCCTCCTGGCCGGTGCCGAGGGTGAAGGTGAGGAAGTCGACGAGCACGTCCTCCTCGCGCAGGCCCCAGCGCTGCGTCAGGTCGTCGACGAGCCGGTCGGCCACCCGCAGCTTCCACTCGGTCGTGCGCGCCTGGCCCTCCTCGTCGATGGTCAGGGCGACGACCGCGGCGCCGTGCTCCTTGACGATCGGCATGACGCGCGCGTAGCGGCTGTCCGGCCCGTCGCCGTCCTCGAAGTTGACCGAGTTGATGACCGCGCGGCCGCCGAGGCACTCCAGGCCCGCCTCGATGACGGGCGGCTCGGTCGAGTCGAGCATGATCGGCAGCGTGCTGGCGGTGGCCAGCCGGGAGGCGGCGTCGCGCATGTCGACGGCGCCGTCGCGCCCGACGTAGTCGACGCACAGGTCGATGAGGTGCGCGCCCTCGCGCACGGCCTCGCGGCCGATGTCGACGACCTTCTCCCAGTCGGCGTCGAGCAGCGCCTCGCGGAAGGCCTTGGAGCCGTTGGTGTTGGTGCGCTCGCCGACCATGAGCACGCCGGCGTCCTGCTGGAAGGGCACCGCGCTGTAGAGCGACGACGCCCCGACCTCGACCTCGGGCGTGCGCTCGCGCACCGGCCGGCCGCGCACGGCGTCGACGACCTGGCGCAGGTGCTCCGGCGTGGTGCCGCAGCAGCCGCCGACCAGCCCGACGCCGTAGTCGTCGGCGAACCGGCTCAGCGCCTCGGCCAGCTCGGCGGGCGTCAGGGGGTACTCCGCGCCGTGCTTGCCGAGCTGCGGCAGGCCGGCGTTGGGCATCACCGACAGCGGCACGGTGGCGTGCCGGCTCAGGTAGCGCAGGTGCTCGCCCATCTCGGCCGGGCCGGTGGCGCAGTTCATGCCCAGCAGGTCGACGCCGAGCGGCTCCAGCGCCGTCACCGCGGCGCCGATCTCCGAGCCGAGCAGCATCGTGCCGGTGAGCTCGACGGTCACCTGGGCGATGACGGGCACCGACAGGCCGCTGGCGGTCATGGCCCGCTTGGCGCCCACGACGGCGGCCTTGACCTGCAGGAGGTCCTGCGCCGTCTCGACGAGCACGGCGTCGACGCCGCCCTCGAGCATCGCCTCGACCTGCTCCTGGTAGGCGTCGCGGAGCACGGCGTACGGCGCGTGGCCGAGGGTCGGGAGCTTGGTGCCCGGGCCGACCGAGCCGATCACCCAGCGCGGCCGGTCAGGCGTCGCCCAGGCGTCGGCCGCCTCGCGCGCGACGCGGGCGCCGGCGAGGGCCGTCTCGTGGATGCGGTCGGCGATGCCGTACTCCGCGAGCGCCGCGAAGTTGCTGCCGAAGGTGTTGGTCTCGACGGCGTCGCAGCCGACCTCGAAGTAGGCGTCGTGCACCGCCCGCACGACGTCCGGGCGGGTCGTGTTGAGGACCTCGTTGCAGCCCTCGTGGCCCTGGAAGTCGACGTCGACGCTCAGGTCGTGGGCCTGGAGCATGGTGCCCATCGCCCCGTCGGCGACGACGACGCGCTCGCGGAGCGCGTCGAGCAGGCGGGGACGGGGGCTGTCGGTCACCCGTGGAGTCTACGAGCCCCGGGCCCGCACGGCTCAGGCCGGCGCGTGGCGGGCGGCGAAGTCCTCGGGCGGGAAGACCTGGAACTCCCCCGGCACCCGCATGGCGATCCAGTCGCCCAGCAGCGCCGTGCGCGGCCCGCGCGGGGTCGGCACGTCGATCGAGGTGAGCACCTCGCCGGCGTCGGTCGCCACGCGCTCGACCGTGCCGCCGCACCAGGCCGCGATCTCGTCGGCCACCTCGACGGTGTCGAAGTGCAGCGCGACCACCTCGTCGGGTCCCCAGGGCGCCTCCGGCATGCGCCCATCGTGGCGCTCCCGGCACGCCGGTGCAACACCCGCAGACCGGGACGGGTCGCCGGGAGTAGGTTCGCCCGTGACCCGCACCTGACGCGTCCCGAGGAGCCCCGTGAGCAGCGCGCCGTACTCGTCCGTCCTGGTCGGCACCGACGGCTCGGACTCGTCGTTCCGGGCCGTCGACCGGGCCGCCCTCATCGCCCGCGACGCGGGCGCGACCCTGGTCATCGCCTGCGCCTACCGCCCGATGTCGGACCGCGAGGTGCGCGACGCGCAGAACGCGCTCGGCGGCGAGGGCTACAAGGTCGAGGGCTCGCACCCGGCCGAGGACGTGCTGCGCGACGCCGCCGACCGCGCCCGCGGGCTCGGCGCGACCGACGTCGTCACCGAGGCGGTCGAGGGCGACGCGGTCGACGGCCTCGCCGACCTCGTCGTGTCGAAGAAGGCCGACCTGCTCGTCGTCGGCAACCGCGGCCTCAACAGCCTGGCCGGGCGCCTGCTCGGCTCGGTGCCCGCCAACATCAGCCACCGCGCCCAGTGCGACGTGCTCATCGTCCACACCACGGGCAAGGGGGCGAAGTAGCGCTGACGGCTCCCGTTCCCGGGCCGACCGGCCGGGGCCCGCTCGTCGACGCCGTGCTCGTCGCCGCCTTCGAGGGCTGGAACGACGCGGGCGACGCCGCCAGCGGCGCCGTCGAGCACCTCGAGGAGGTGTGGGGCGGCGACCTGGTCGCCGAGCTCGACCCCGACGACTACTACGACTTCCAGGTCAACCGGCCGACGGTGCAGCTCGTCGACGGCACGGCGAGGCGGATCTCCTGGCCGACCACGCGCTTCACGGTCTGCCGCCCGCCGGGCAGCAGCCGCGACGTCGTGCTCGTGCGCGGGCTGGAGCCCAACATGCGCTGGCGCGGCTTCTGCGCCGAGGTGCTGGCCGTGGCCGCCGAGCTCGACGTGCGGATGGTCGTCACGCTGGGCGCGCTGCTCGCCGACAGCCCGCACACCCGCCCGGTGCCGGTCAACGGCAC
>CANKBT010000063.1 GCA_947479995.1 Frankiaceae bacterium
CGCGGCTACCACGCCACCACCGCCGCGCAGGCCGAGCGCGCGCGCCGCCGGCAGCACCTGCGCACCGCCCGCGCGCTCGTCGCCGACCCCGCCGAGCTCGACCGGCTGCTCGAGCAGGAGCCCCTCGACCCCGAGGTCGACGCGCTGCTGGAGCAGTGGCCGGCCCGCGTGGAGGAGTACTCCGGCGAGGAGCTCGTCTACACCGTCCGCGACAGGGAGATCCGCGTCCCGCTGACGCGCGAGACGCTGTCGGGCAACCGCGTGCGCCGGGTCGCGCTCCCCCGCACCGCCGACCACGGCGAGTTGGTGCGCTTCCTGCGCAGCGAGAACCTGCCGGGCGGCTTCCCGTACACCGCCGGCGTCTTCCCGTTCAAGCGCGACGGCGAGGCGCCCGCGCGGATGTTCGCCGGCGAGGGCGACGCGTTCCGCACCAACCGCCGCTTCAAGGTGCTCGCCGAGGGCCAGCCCGCCACCCGCCTGTCGACGGCGTTCGACAGCGTGACGCTCTACGGCCGCGACCCGCAGGTGCGCCCGGACGTCTACGGCAAGGTCGGCACGAGCGGCGTCTCGATCGCCACGCTCGACGACATGAAGGCGCTGTACGACGGGTTCGACCTGTGCAGCCCCACCACCTCGGTGTCCATGACCATCAACGGCCCGGCGCCCGCGGTGCTCGCGATGTTCCTCAACACGGCGGTCGACCAGCAGCGGGCGCAGCGCCCCGACGACGACCCGGAGGCGGTGCGCGCCGAGGTGCTGCGCACCGTCCGCGGCACCGTGCAGGCCGACATCCTCAAGGAGGACCAGGGCCAGAACACCTGCATCTTCTCGACCGAGTTCGCGCTGCGCGCGATGGCCGACATCCAGGCGTACTTCGTCGAGCACGGCGTGCGGAACTTCTACTCGGTGAGCATCTCCGGCTACCACATCGCCGAGGCCGGGGCGAACCCCATCAGCCAGCTGGCGTTCACGCTCGCCAACGGCTTCACCTACATCGAGGCCTACCTCGCGCGCGGCATGGCCGTCGACGACTTCGCGCCGAACCTGTCGTTCTTCTTCAGCAACGGCATGGACGCGGAGTACACCGTGCTCGGCCGCGTCGCCCGCCGCATCTGGGCCGTCGCGATGAAGGAGCGGTACGGCGCGAGCCCGCGCTCGCAGCAGCTGAAGTACCACGTGCAGACGAGCGGCCGGTCGCTGCACGCGCAGGAGATGGCGTTCAACGACATCCGCACGACGCTGCAGGCGCTGTGCGCGCTCTACGACAACGCCAACAGCCTGCACACCAACGCGTACGACGAGGCGGTGACGACGCCGACGCAGGAGTCGGTGCGCCGGGCGCTCGCGATCCAGATGGTCATCGACCAGGAGTGGGGCCTGTCGATGAACGAGAACCCGCTGCAGGGCTCGTTCGTCGTCGAGGAGCTCACCGAGCTGGTCGAGCGCGCGGTGCTCGAGGAGTTCGACCGGATCGCCGAGCGCGGCGGCGTGCTCGGCGCGATGGAGACCGGCTACCAGCGCGGCCGCATCCAGGACGAGTCGATGCTCTACGAGCACCGCAAGCACGACGGCTCGCTGCCCATCGTCGGCGTCAACACCTTCGTCGCGCCGCCGTCGGACGACCCGCCGCCGACCGTCGAGCTGGCGCGCGCGACCGAGGCCGAGAAGCAGGGCCAGCTCGACCGGCTCGCGGCCTTCCACGAGGCGCACCGCGAGGAGTCCGGCCCGGCGCTCGCCCGGCTCCGCGAGGTCGCGATGAGCGGCGGCAACGTCTTCGCCGCGCTCATGGACGCGGTGCGCTGCTGCTCGCTCGGCCAGATCAGCGAGGCGTTCTTCGAGGTCGGCGGCCAGTACCGCCGCAACGTCTGACGACGACGCGGACGACGGTGGACACCATCGCGCTCGCGCGCGAGAAGTGGGAGCAGCACGGCTGGGGCGACGCCGCCGAGGGGATGGCGGCGGTCACCTCGGTCATGCGCGCGCAGCAGGTGCTGCAGGCGCGCGTCGACGACGTGCTCAAGCCCCACGGGCTGGTCTTCGCGCGCTACGAGGTGCTCATGCTGCTGCTGTTCAGCAGCCGCGGCGCGCTGCCCGCGACGAAGATGAGCGTGCGGCTGCAGGTGCACCCGGCGTCCATCACCAACGCCGTCGACCGGCTGGAGGCGGCGGGCCTGGTGCGCCGGGTGCCGCACCCCACCGACGGCCGCGGGCGGCTGGTCGAGATCACCGCCGAGGGCCGGCGCACCGCGCTCGCCGCCACCGAGGACCTCAACGCCGGGGTCTTCGCGCGGCCGGGCCTGAGCCCGCGGCGCACCCGCACGCTCGTCGGCGTGCTGGAGGACCTGCGCCGCGACGCCGGCGACCTCGACTGACGGGCGGCGCCTACGCGACGACGGTGCCGAGCGCCGCGCCGATGCCGTACGTCAGCGCCAGGCCGGCCGCGCCGCCGACGAGCACGCGCAGCACGGCCCGGCGCACGGGCGCGCCGCTCACGCGCGCGCTCAGCGTGCCGGTGAGCGCGAGCGCGACGAGCACGGCGACGACGACGACCGGCACCCGCCACGCGACGGTGCTGAGCAGCACGGCCAGCAGCGGCAGCAGCGCGCCGGCGGTGAAGGCGGCGGCCGAGGAGGCCGCGGCGACGCGCGGGTCGGCCCGCTCGTCGGGGTCGAGGCCGAGCTCGGCCTCGACGTGCGCGGCGAAGGCGTCGGCCGCGGTGAGCTCGGCCGCGACCCGGTCGGCGGTCTCGCGCGACAGGCCCTTGGCGCGGTAGATGCCGGCGAGCTCGGCCAGCTCGCGCTCGGGCTCCTCGGCCAGCTCGCGGCGCTCCTTGGCCAGCAGGGCGAGCTCGCGGTCGCGCTGGCTGCTCACGCTGACGTACTCGCCGACGGCCATCGACACGGCGCCCGCGACGAGGCCGGCGACGCCCGCGGTGAGGACGGTGCCGCGGTCGGCGGTCGCGCCGGCGACGCCGACGACGAGCGCGGCCACCGACACGATGCCGTCGTTGGCGCCGAGGACGGCGGCGCGCAGCGCCCCGCTGCGGGCGTCGGCGCGGGCGGTGTGCGGCTCGCCGCCGTGGAGCAGGGTCTCGGTCACGACACCACAACAGCACGCATCCCTGATCCGTTCCAGACAGGCCAACCTCACCTCAGCGCGCGGCGGCGGCACTCCAGCGGGGTCTCGCCGGTGTGCGCGGCGAAGGTGCGCGTGAACGACGGCTGGTCGTAGAAGCCGGTCGCGACGGCCACCTCGGCCAGCGGCGTCGCCGTGGTGGTGAGCAGCACCACCGCGTGGTCGAGGCGCGCCCGCAGCACGAGCTGGCGCGGGGCCAGGCCGAACACCCGGCGGACGCGGCCGGTGAGCACCGCCGGCGAGCAGCCCGCCGCCGCGGCCAGCTCGGCCACCGACGGCGGGTCGGCCAGCCGCGCGTGCACCAGCTCGACGACCTCGCGCAGCGAGGCCACCTCGTCGCCGCCGCCCTCCTGCGTGCGCAGGTCGCGCGACAGGCTGACGAGCCCGACGACCGCCCCGCCGGCGCGCACCGGCAGCTTGGTCGAGGCGTACCAGCCCGCCACCCCGCCGGGGCGGCGGATGAGCTCGAGCTCGTCGCGCAGCGGCCGGCCCGTCGCGAGCACGCGGCGGTCCTGCTCGTCGTAGCGCTCGGCCAGCGGCGCGACGAACAGGTCGGCCGCGCGCCGGCCGAGCACGCGCCGGCGGCTGCGCTCCCCCGTGCGCCGCACGAAGGCGTCGTTGACGGCGACGTAGCGGCCGTCGGTGGCCTTCGCGCAGAACATCGTCGTCGGCAGCTCCTCCATGAGCGCGACGAGCTCCGGTGCCAGCGCGGCCAGCAGCGCGGCGGCGTTGTCGTCGTCCGCGCTCACCGCCGCGCGCTCCGTGCAAGACCGCGAGGGGCGGGGCGCTGCACCCTGACGGCCATGACGACCACCCTGCCCGACACCGCCCGCCCGGTCGACGACCTGGTCGACGACGCCGTCGCGCTGGCCCGCCGCTGGGACGCCGCGACGCGCACCGGCGCGACCCGCGCCGAGCAGCGGTCGTCCGGCCGGCTGGCCGCGCTCGTCAGCGACCCGGCGGGGCTCGAGCTGGCCGTCGGCTTCGTCGACCGCGTCGCTCGCCCCGAGGACCGCGGCGTCGCCGCGCGCGAGCTCGGGCGCCTGGTGCCCGCCGACGCGGGCAGCTTCCTCGGGCCGGTCGACCGGCGGCTGCTCGCGGCCGGCGCGCGGGTCGCCCCGCTGGTGCCCGCGGTCGCCGTGCCGGCCGCGCGCGTGCGGCTGCGCCAGCTGGTCGGCCACCTCGTCGGCGACGCCGACGGCCGCCGGCTCGGCCGGGCCCTCGCGCGCACCCGGGCGCAGGGCTTCCGCGTCAACGTCAACCTGCTCGGCGAGGCCGTGCTCGGCGAGCAGGAGGCCGCCCGCCGGCTCGACGGCGTGCGCGCGCTGCTCGAGCGCGACGACGTCGACTACGTCTCGGTCAAGGCCTCGGCCGTCGCGTCGCAGCTGTCGACCTGGGACCTCGAGGGCAGCCGCGACCGGCTCGTGGACCGGCTGCTGCCGCTGCTGCGCCTGGCCCGCGAGCGCGGCGCGTTCGTCAACCTCGACATGGAGGAGTACCGCGACCTGCACCTCACGACCGAGGTGTTCACGGCGCTGCTCGCCGAGCTGCCCGACCTGCACGCGGGCGTCGTGCTGCAGGCCTACCTGCCCGACTCCGCGCCGGCCCTCGACGCGCTGACGGCCTTCGCCCGCGGGCACGCGCCGGGCGTCAAGGTGCGCCTCGTCAAGGGCGCCAACCTGGCGATGGAGCGCGTCGAGGCCGCGCTGCACGGCTGGACGCAGGCGCCGTACGCCACCAAGGCCGAGGTCGACGCCAACTACGTGCGGCTGCTCGACGCGGCGCTGACGCCCGACCGCACCGCGCACGTGCGCCTCGGCGTCGCGAGCCACAACCTGTTCCACGTCGCGCTGGCGCACCTGCTGGCGCAGGCCCGCGGCGTGCACGACGCGCTCGACGTCGAGATGCTCCAGGGCATGGCGCCCGCCCAGGCGCGCGCCGTGCTCGCCGACGTCGGCCGCGTCGTGCTGTACGCCCCGGTCGTCGCGCGCGCCGACTTCGACGTCGCGGTGTCCTACCTCGTGCGCCGCCTGGAGGAGAACGCCGCGCCGGAGAACTTCCTGCACGACCTGTTCGCCGACGGGCTCGCCGCGCAGGAGGGCGCGTTCCGCGCGTCGGTGCGCGACCGCGCCACGCCGGGCACGGCCTCGCGCCGCCTCGAGCGGCCGGCGCCCGGCCCGGGCTTCGCCAACGCGCCGGACAGCGACCCGACCCTGCCCGGCACGCGCGCCCTCGCCCGGCGCGCGCTCGCGGCGGAGCCCGGCCCCGTGACCAGCCCGCTCCTCGCGAGCACCGGCGAGGTCGACGCGGTCGTCGCGCGGGCACTCGCCGCGGGGCCGGCCCTGGCCGACCCGGGCGTGCGCGCCGCGCTGCTGCGCTCGGTCGCCCGCCGCCTGGAGGCGGCCCGCGAGCCGCTGCTCGCCGTCATGGCGCACGAGGCCGGCAAGACCGTCGCCGAGGGCGACCCCGAGGTCAGCGAGGCGGTGGACTTCGCCGCCTACTACGCCGAGCGCGCCCTCGAGGCCGTGCCCGGTGCGGTCGCGACCCCGGCGCGCCTGGTGCTCGTCACGCCGCCGTGGAACTTCCCCGTCGCCATCCCGCTCGGCGGCGCGCTCGCCGCGCTCGCGGCCGGCTCCCCGGCGGTGCTCAAGCCCGCGCCGCAGGTGCCGCGCTGCGCGGAGGTCGCCGCCACCGCCGTGCACGGCGCGCTCGCCGAGCACGGCCTGCCCGCCGACCTGCTGCAGGTCGTCCGCACGCCCGAGGACGAGGTCGGCCGCCACCTGGTCACGCACCCCGCCGTCGAGCGGGTGGTGCTCACCGGAGCCCTCGAGACCGCGCGGCTGTTCACCTCGTGGCGGCCCGACCTGCGCCTGCTCGCCGAGACCTCCGGCAAGAACGCGCTCGTCGTCACGCCGTCGGCCGACCTCGACCTCGCCGTCGCCGACCTCGTGCGGTCGGCCTTCGGCCACGCCGGCCAGAAGTGCTCGGCGGCCAGCCTGGTCGTGCTTGTCGGCAGCACCGCGACCAGCGAGCGCTTCCGCCGCCAGCTCGTCGACGCCGTCCGCTCGCTCGCCGTCGGCCCGGCCACCGCGCTGGGCAGCACCGTCGGCCCGCTCGTCGAGGAGCCCGAGGGCAAGCTGCTGCGCGCGCTCACGCGGCTCGACGAGGGCGAGTCGTGGCTCGTCGAGCCCCGCCGCCTCGGCCCGCGCCTGTGGTCGCCGGGCGTGCGCGACGGCGTGCGCCCGGGCTCGTGGTTCCACCTCACCGAGTGCTTCGGCCCGGTGCTCGGCGTGATGACCGCCCGCACCCTCGACGAGGCGATCGCGCTGCAGGACGCGACGGCGTACGGCCTCACGGGCGGGCTGCACTCGCTCGACCCGCAGGAGGTCGACCACTGGCTGGAGCGCGTGCAGGTCGGCAACGCGTACGTCAACCGGGGCACCACCGGCGCGGTCGTGCAGCGCCAGCCCTTCGGCGGCTGGAAGGCCAGCACCGTCGGCCCCGGCGCCAAGGCCGGCGGCCCGCACTACGTCGCGCAGCTCGCCGACTGGGCGGACGCCGACGACGTGCCGTCCTACGACGCGGGCTGGCTCGCGTGGGCGCAGGCCGACGACGCGCGCGCCTGGCTCGAGCACTTCTCCCGCGAGCACGACCCGTCGGCGATCGCGTACGAGAGCGACGTGCTGCGCTACCGGCCCGTCGACCACCTGCACGTGCGCGTCGGCGCGGGCGCCCGCGAGCGCGAGGTCGCGCGCGTGCAGCACGCCGCCGCCACCGCGGGCGTGCCCGTGACGGTGCACCGCGGCGCGGGCTTCGAGGAGCAGGTGGCGCGCGGCGAGGTGACCGGCCGCGTGCGCGTGGTCGGCGCGGCGCCCGGGCTCCGGGCGGCGGCCGCGGGCCTCGGCGTGACGGTGCTCGACGCGCCGGTCGTGGCGAGCGGCGAGCGCGAGCTGCTGTCGGTCGTGCGCGAGCAGGCCGTCAGCACGACGCGGCACCGCTTCGGCCACCTGCCGGCCGGGTCGGGGCGCTAGGGGACGTACGGCGGGGCGACGCCCCAGCCCCACCGCGGCACCGGGGCGCTCGGGGGCGGCGTGCTGCCCGGTCGGCTGTTCTCCAGCGCGAGGCGCGTGCCCCACTCCAGGTAGCCGACGAGTGCCGCGCGGAACTCCGGGTCGGCCGGCAGGCCGGCGTCGTCGGCGGCCCGGCTCATCGTGGTCGCGAAGCGCAGCCGCTGCTCGCCGGTGATGGCCAGGTCGCGGTGGTGGGCGAGCATGCGGGCGTAGCCGCCGAGCTCCTCGCTGTAGACCGCGGGGCCGCCCAGCACCTCGGTCCACCACGCGGCGACGTGGTGGCGGTGCTCCTCGGTCACCCCGCCGGGGAAGAAGCCCGCGAGCAGGTCGTCGGCCTCGACCCGGTCGTAGAAGGCGTCGATGAGCCGGCGCACCGCGTCGGGGCCACCGGCCCAGGCGACGAGCGTCGGGACGTCGGCGTCGGTCACGCGCCGATCACACCGCCGTCCGGCCGCCGCGTCCAGCGTGGTGGCATGGCGCGCGTGAGGTCCTGCGCCGTCGACGCCCCGACCGCCGCCGCGCTCGCGGCGGCGGTGCGGGCGGGCGCCGATCCGCGCGACCTCGTCGAGCAGGCGCTGGCACGCACCGCGGAGGTCGACGGCGCGCTCGGCGCGTTCGTGCTCGTCGACGCCGAGGGAGCCCGGCGCGAGGCCGCCGCTCGCGCCTCCGAGGAGCCGCGCGGGCCGCTGCACGGCGTGCCGGTCGGGGTGAAGGACCTGTTCGACGTCGCCGGCCAGGTGACCCGCGCGGGCAGCGGCGTGCCGGCCGGGCCGCCGGCGGCGCGCGACGCCGCGGCCGTGCGGGCCCTGCGCGCGGCCGGCGCCGTGGTGCTCGGCCGCACGCGCACGCACGAGTTCGCCTGGGGCATCACGACGCAGTCGGAGGTGCGGGGCGGCACGCGCAACCCGCACGACCTCGACCGCGTGCCGGGCGGCTCCAGCGGCGGCAGCGCCGCGGCCGTCGCCGCCGGCCTGGTGCCGCTCGCGCTCGGCACCGACACCGGCGCGTCGATCCGGCTGCCCGCGGCGTGGTGCGGCCTCGTCGGGCACAAGCCGTCGTACGGCCTGGTCGACCTCACCGGCGCCGTGCCGCTCGCGGCGAGCCTCGACCACGGCGGCGCGCTCGTGCGCGACGCCCGCGACGCGCGGCTCGCGCTCGCGGTGCTGGGCGTCGAGCTCGCGCCGGAGGCGCCCACCGCGGGGCTGCGCTGGGCGCGCGTCGACGGGCTCGAGGACGACCTCCCCGACGGCGAGGCGGTGGCCCTGCCGGAGGGCGTCGCCGAGGTCTACCGCTGCGTGCAGGCCCCCGAGGCGCTGGCCTGGCACCGCGCCACGGGGCGCTGGCCGCAGCACGCGGCGGCGTACGGGCGCGAGACCCGCGGCCACCTCGAGCGCGCCGAGCGGATCACCGAGGAGCAGCGCGCGCACGGGCGGGCCGGGCGGGAGGCGCTGCGCCGCTGGGCGGCCGCGCTGTTCGCCCGCGTCGACCTGCTGCTGCTGCCGGTCGCGACCGTGCCGCCGCCCCGCGTCGGCGACGACGCGCACCTGCGCGCCGCGACGATCCCGTGGACGGCGCTCGCCAACCTGGCCGGCCTGCCGGCGTGCAGCGTGCCGCGCGGCCGGGACGCCGACGGGCTGCCGCGCAGCGTGCAGGTCGTCGGGCCGGTCGGCGCGGACGCGCGGGTGCTCGACGCCGCGCGTGACCTGGCGCGCTAGCGCTCGAGCCGCGCGAGCGCCGCGCGGACGGGGTCCGGCGGCGGCACCGGCCGGCGGGTGTCGCGGTCGACGTAGACGTGCACGAAGCGGCCGGCGGCGGCCGGCGGCCCGTCGTCGCCCGCGGGCCCGTCGAACAGCGCCAGCTCGTACGCCACGCTCGACGTGCCGAGCCGCGCGAGGCGCAGGCCGCTGGTGACCACGCCCGGGAAGCCGAGCTCGGCGAAGTAGCGGCAGGAGGTCTCGACCACCAGCCCCATCGCCGGCAGCGTGCGCACGTCGACGCCGCTCTCCTCGATCAGCCAGGCGTTGACCGCCGTGTCGAACAGCGCGTAGTGCACGACGTTGTTGACGTGCCCGTAGGCGTCGACGTCGGCCCACCGCGTCGGGTGCTCGCGCAGCACCGGGAAGTCACCCCGCCGCCAGTCCTTCTCGCTCATGCCCCTAGCGTCGCAGGCGTGGAGTCACGCGCTGTCGTCCTGACCTCCCTCGGCGCTCCGCGGCCGTACGTCGAGAGCCGCCCGCTCGAGGTCCGCACCCTGCACCTCGACCCGCCCGGACCGGGCGAGCTGCTCGTGCGCGTCGAGGCCGCCGGGGTGTGCCACTCCGACCTGTCGGTCGTCAACGGCGACCGCCCGCGCCCCGTGCCGATGGCGCTCGGCCACGAGGCCGCCGGCGTCGTCGAGGAGGTCGGCGCGGGCGTCGGCGACGTCGCGGTCGGCGACCGCGTCGTGCTCGTGTTCGTGCCGTCGTGCGGCTCGTGCCCCGAGTGCAGCAGCGGCAGCCCGGCGCTGTGCCGGCGCGGCGCGGCGAGCAACACCGCGGGCGAGCTGCTGCGCGGCGGCCGCCGCTGGGGCGACGGCGTGCACCACCACCTGGGCGTCAGCGCCTTCGCCGAGCGGGTCGTCGTCGACCGCGGCTCGGCGGTCGTCGTGCCGCCGGAGGTGCCGGGCGAGGTCGCCGCGCTGTTCGGCTGCGCGCTGCTCACCGGCGTCGGCGCGGTCGAGAACACCGTCACCGTCCGGCCCGGCGACACCGCCGTCGTGCTCGGCCTCGGCGGCGTCGGGCTCGCCGCCGTCATGGGCGCGGCCCAGGCCGGCGCCACCACGCTCGTCGCCGTCGACCCGGTGCCCGAGAAGCGCGCGCTGGCGCTCGAGCTCGGCGCCACGCACGCCGTCGCCCCCGGCCCGGACGCCGTCGCCGAGGTGCGCGACCTCACCGGCGGCGGCGCCCGCTACGCCGTCGAGTGCGTCGGCCACGAGGCCGTCATGGCCGACGCCTTCGCCATGACCGCGCGCGGCGGCACCACCGTCGCGGTCGGCCTGCCGCACCCGAGCCGGCAGCTCGTGCTGCCCGCCCTGCAGCTCATCGCCGAGGCGCGCACACTGGTCGGGTCCTACATGGGGTCGGCCTCGCCGCAGCGCGACGTGCCCCGGCTGGTCGCGCTCTGGCAGCAGGGCCGGCTGCCGGTCGAGCGGCTGCGCTCGGGCACGACCGACCTCGAGGGCCTGCCGGCGGCGATGGACGCGCTCGCCGACGGGACCGCCGTCCGCCAGCTCGTCATCCCCTAGGAGAGGCACGACCGTGGAGCGCACCGTCTACGAGCAGGACCACGAGGACTTCCGCGCCGTCGCGCGCGAGTTCGTCGTCCGCACCGTCGAGCCGTCGTACCAGGCGTGGGCCGAGCAGCGGTTCATCGACCGGCTCGCCTGGAAGGAGGCCGGGGCGCAGGGCCTGCTCGGCCTGCCGGTGCAGGAGCAGTACGGCGGCGGCGAGACCGGCGACTACCGCTTCCAGGCCGTGCTCGGCGAGGAGCTGGCGCGCGTCTCGTACGGGATCCACTCCTCGTTCTCGATCCACTACGACATCGTCAGCCCG
Source organism: Frankiaceae bacterium (assembly GCA_947479995.1). Taxonomy (GTDB): domain Bacteria; phylum Actinomycetota; class Actinomycetes; order Mycobacteriales; family SCTD01; genus CANKBT01. The sequence continues at coordinate 10,796 of CANKBT010000063.1, forward strand.
TACCTCACCGAGCTCGCGACCGACGAGCAGAAGGCCCGCTGGCTGCCGGGCTTCTGCGCCGGCGAGCAGGTCTGGGCGCTCGGCATGACCGAGCCGTCGGTCGGCTCGGACCTCGCGGGGCTGCGCACCACCGCCGTCCGCGACGGCGACGCGTGGGTGCTCAACGGCAGCAAGACGTTCATCACCAACGGCTACCTCGCCGACCGGGTGGTCGTCGCCGCGTCGACGACGCCCGGGGCCAAGAGCAAGGGCATCTCGCTGTTCGTCGTCGAGGAGGGCATGCCGGGCTTCGAGCGCGGCCGCAAGCTCGACAAGATCGGCCAGAACGAGGCCGACACCGCGGAGCTGTTCTTCACCGACGTGCGGGTGCCGGCCGACCACCTGCTCGGCGTGCAGGACCGCGGCTTCGTGCACATGATGACCGGCCTCGCGCAGGAGCGGCTGTCGGTCGCGATCGGCTCGCTGGCGCACGCGCGCCAGCTGTTCGCCGAGACGCTCGTCTACGTCAAGGACCGCAAGGCGTTCGGCCAGAGCGTCGGCTCGTTCCAGGCCAACAAGCACCGCATCGCCGAGCTGGTCACGCGGCTCGACGTCTCGCAGTCCTTCCTCGACGACTGCCTGCGGCTGCACGTCGCGGGACGGCTCCAGAGCGCGGACGCGGCGAAGGCGAAGTGGTGGGCGACGCAGGTGCAGAACGACGTGCTCGACGCCTGCGTGCAGCTGCACGGCGGCTACGGCTACATGCGCGAGTACCGCGTCAGCCAGGCCTGGGTCGACGCGCGCGTGAGCTCGATCTGGGCCGGCAGCAACGAGATCATGAAGGAGATCATCGGCCGCGACCTGGGCTTCTGAGCCCCGTCCACAGGCCCGGTCCGCGGCGGCCGCGGCGCCCCTAGCGTCGCGGCATGCGGCTGCACCTCACCGTCGTGCGCGGCGGCCGCCGCGACGACGTCGTCGTGCACCTCGACGTCGAGGCGACCGCCGCCGACCTGCGCGACGCGCTCGGCGCGACGTCCGGGCCGCTGTGGTGCGGCGCCGCGCCGCTCGTCCTGCACGAGCCCCTGCGCGCCCGGGACGGCGCGGTGCTGTCGCTCGACGGCCCCGCGGCCGCGCCGGAGCCGGCCGGGACCGTGGCGCTCGTCGCCGGCGGGCCGGACGCCGGGCGCGTGCTGCCCCTGCGCCGCGGCGCGCAGGTGCTCGGCCGCGGCGCCGGGCTGACCGACCCCGCGGTGTCGCGCGCGCACCTGCGGGTCGAGGTCGGCGACGAGGGCGTGCTCGTCGCCGACGCCGGCTCGACCAACGGCAGCCGCCTCGACGGCACGCCGCTCGACGACGCGCGCGCCTGGCCGCCGGGCGCGCTGCTCGAGGCCGGCGACTCCGTCCTGCTGCTCGCCGCGCCCGAGCCGCCCGCGGTGGTCGACGGCGGGGGCGGCCTCAACCGCCCGCCGCGCCTGCTGCCGCCGCCGCTCGACGTGCGGGTCGAGCTGCCCGCGCCGCCGCGGGAGGACGAGCCGCGCGGCTTCCCGGTGCTGGCCGCGGCGGCGCCGCTGCTCGCCGGCGTGGTCATGGCGCTGGTGCTCGGCCCGCGCTTCCTGCTGCTCGCCCTGCTCAGCCCGGTGGTGCTCGTCGGCAACCACCTGTCCGAGCGGCGGCGCACCCGGCGCAGCACCGCGCGCCGGGCGGCCGAGCACGCGGCCGCGGTGGTGACGGCCCGGGCCGAGCACGCGGCCGCCTGCGCCGAGGAGACCCGGCGGCGTCGCGAGCAGGCACCCGGTCCGGCCGCGGTCCTGGCGCTGGCCACCGCCCCCGGTCAGCGGCTGTGGGAGCGCCGGGCCC
>CANKBT010000064.1 GCA_947479995.1 Frankiaceae bacterium
GACCGCGCCGGCCTCGCCGACGCCCGCGCCGACGACGGCGCCCACGGCCCCCGCACCCGCGCGCACCACCGCGCCCGGCCTGCCGCCGCTGCTGCCGCGCGGCGGGGGCTGAGCCCTACGCCCGCGCGAAGACCACCGCGCGGGCGGCCGGGTCGGCGCGCACGAGCACCACGTCGACCTCCTCGCCGAGGGGCAGGTCCGGCGTCTCGCAGCGCGCCCGCACGGCGGGCTCGCGCAGCTGCACGGTCGACCGCTTCGGGCCGCTCTCGACGACGGCCGCCCGGAACCGCTCCCCCACGCGCGGCGCCAGCACGACGGCCTCGGCGAGGTCGACGGCCGCGCGCTCGAGCTCGCCGGCGCGGCGGTCGCTGGCCGCCATGAGCGCCGGCAGCTCCGGCAGCGCGGCCCGCACCCCGTCGGGCACCGGCCGGCCCGCGGCCAGCGCCAGGCACACCTCGGTGGCGAAGCGGTCGACCAGCCGGCGCAGCGGCGCGGTGACGTGCGCGTACGGACCGCCGACCGCGCTGTGCGTCGTCAGCGCCGGGTCGGCGGCGGTGCCGTCGGAAGGGTCGAGGGAGGTGTCGAGGGCGGTGTAGCCGGCCCCGCGCAGCAGCCGGGTCGCGAGCACGAGCAGCGCGGCGTGCGCCGGCTCGTACGGGTCGAGCCGCGAGACGACCTCGCCGTAGCCGGCACCCTCGGGCCAGGCCACGCCGAGCGCGAGCGCCGACCGCCGCAGGGCGGTCACGCCGGCCGGGTCGAACGGCGGCATGGTGCGCAGCAGGCCGACGCCGCCGTCGAGCATGAGCCGGGCGGCCACCGCGCCGGTGAGCAGGCTGACCTCGGCGTTCCAGCCCTCGACGGGCAGCGGGGCGCGCGCGGTGAGCACCGGCGGGCCGTCGCCGTGCTGCTCGACCGCCTGCTCGAGCGAGGGCAGCCGCACGGCGCCCCGCTCGGCGCCCCGCTCCTGCCGCAGCCGGCCGACCTCGCGCAGCAGGAGCAGCTGCGGGTCGTCCGTGCCGCCGTCGAGCGCGGCCTGCACGCCGGCGTAGGTGAGCTGGCGCGTCGAGCGCACGAGCGCCCGGGCGACGCCGACCTCGCGCGGCTCGCCGCGGGCGTCGAGGTGCAGGTCCCACAGCGCGGCCGGCCGCACCTGCCCGGGCAGCAGGCTCGCGGCGCCCTCGGACAGCGCCGGCGGGTGCAGCGGCACGCGCACGTCCGGCGCGTACAGCGTCTGGCCGCGGCGCCGGGCCTCCGCGTCGAGGGCGCTGCCCACCGCCACGAACGCACCGACGTCGGCGATCGCGTAGCGCACGCGGTAGCCGTCGCCCTCGCGCTCCAGGTGCACCGCCTGGTCGAGGTCGCGGCTGCCCTCGGGGTCGACCGTGAGCAGCGGCAGGGCCGTCGCGTCGTGCTCGGGCAGCGCCGGGCGCAGCCCCTGCACCTCGGCGAGCACCTCCGGCGGGAACGCCTCGACGACGCCGAGCTCGGCGCGCAGGCCCGCGAAGGACGGCTCCGGGACGCGCACCCGGAGGCGGCTCACTTCTCGCTCACGCCGGCGCTGTCGAAGGTGGCCATCTCGGCGAGCGCCCGGGCGGCGGCCTGCACGAGCGGCAGGGCCAGCACGGCGCCGGTGCCCTCGCCGAGCCGCAGCTCGAGGTCGACGAGCGGGCGCAGCCCGAGGTGGGCGAGCGCCAGCGCGTGCCCCGGCTCGGCGGAGCGGTGACCGGCGAAGCAGGCGTCGAGGCAGGCGGGCGCGAGCGCGGCCGCGGCGAGCGCGGCGGCGCCGGCGATGACGCCGTCGAGCACGACCGGCACGCGGGCGGCGGCGGCGCCGAGCACGAAGCCGGCCAGCGCGGCGTGCTCCAGCCCGCCGAGGGCCGCGAGCACGCCGACGGGGTCCGAGGGGTCGGGGGCGTGGCGCGCGAGGGCGGACCGGACGACCGCGGTCTTGTGCGCGAGCGTCGCGTCGTCGACGCCCGTGCCGCGGCCCGTCGCGGCGTCGGGGTCGGCGCCGGTGAAGGCGCACACGAGCGCGGCCGACGCGGTGGTGTTGGCGATGCCCATGTCGCCGGTGAGCAGCACGTCGTGGTCGGCCGCCAGGTCGCGCGCGACGGCGATGCCGGCCTCGAGCGCCTGCACGGCCTCGGCGCGCGTGAGCGCCGGCTCGACGGACAGGTCGCGGGTGCCCTCGCGCACCTTGCGGTCGAGGGCGCCCTCGGCGACCGGGCCGCGCACGCCGACGTCGACGACCACGACGTCGGCGCCGACCGTGCGGGCGAAGGCGTTGACCGCGGCGCCACCGCCGACGAGGTTCGCGACCATCTGCTGCGTGACCTCCTGCGGCCACGGGCTGACGCCCTGGGCGTGCACCCCGTGGTCGCCGGCGAAGACCGCGACGACGGCGCGTGCGGGCACCGGCGCGGGCACGGCGCCGGACAGCCCGCACAGGCGCACCGAGACGTCCTCGAGCGCGCCGAGCGAGCCGGGCGGCTTGGTGAGCCGGTCCTGGCGGGCCCGCGCGTCGGCGAGCGCGCCGGGGTCGGCGGGGCGGACGGCGGCGAGGGTGTCGTCGAGCAGGCGGCCGGGGTCGGGGGTCATGGCCCCGACTCTCCCAGACGCGCCCGCACCCACCGCTCGGCGGCGTCGACCCCGGCGACGGACGCGGCGGGCGGCAGCACCGGGCGGTCGACGACGACGACGGGCAGGCCGAGCGCCCGCGCGGCGTCGAGCTTGGCCCGGGTCGCCGTGCCGCCGCTGTCCTTCGTGACCAGCACCTCGAAGCCGCGCAGCAGGGCGAGCTCCCCGTCGAGCGCGTACGGCCCCCGGTCGAGCAGCACCTCGACGCCCGCGGGCACCGGGTCGGGCGGCTCGACGCAGCGCAGCACGCACCCGGTGCCGGCGAAGTGGGCTGCGCCCTGGCGCCCCGTGGTCACCAGCGCACGCCGCCCGGCGAGCGCCCGGGCCGCGGCGGGCAGGTCCGGCACGCGCTGCCAGCGGTCGCCGGGCTGCTCCGCCCAGCCCGGGCGCTGCAGCCGCAGCAGCGGCACGCCCGCCGCGGCGGCGTGCGCGCTGATCCGCGCGGCGAACGGGTGCGTGGCGTCGACGACGAGCCGCACGCCGTGCGCGGCCACCCACGCGCGCAGGCCGTCCGCGCCGCCGAAGCCGCCGGCCCGGCCGGCCGGCGCCGACCCGGCGTGCCGCCCTGCCAGCGAGGTGGCGACCGGCAGGTCGGCGAGCCGGTCGGCGAGCTCGCGCGCCTCCTGCGTGCCGCCGAGCAGCAGCACCTCGGGCCTGCGGCCGTCAGCCCCCACGGCGCAGCAGGTAGGTGTCCATGATCCAGCCCTTGCGGGCCCGGGCCTCGTCGTGCGCGGCGCGGATCGCGGCCGCGGCCTCCGGCAGCCGGCCCTGCACGAGCACCTCGTCCGGCGTGCCGACGTAGGCGCCCCACCACACGTCGACGCCCTCCAGCCCCTCGTACGCGCCGTGCGCGTCGAGCATGACGACGACGTCGTCGACGCCCTCGGGCCAGCCCTCGGCGAGCCGGCGCCCCGTGGTGACGACGACGGGCCGGCCGACCCGGTTGAGCGGGATGCGGTGCTGCGCGCACAGCGCCGACACGCTGCTGATGCCGGGCACGACCTCGACGTCGAAGGGCACGTCCTCGACCTGCTCGAGGATGGCCAGCGTGCTGTCGAACAGCGACGGGTCGCCCCAGACGAGCAGCGCCGCGGTCTCGTCCTCGCCGACCTGCCGGAGCAGGTCGGCCGTCACCTGCGCGCGGGCGCGCCGCCAGTCCTGCACCGCCCCCGGGTAGCCCTCGCGGACCCGCGCGCGGTCGGGGTCGCGGCCCTCGAGCCAGCGCGCCCCCGCCCGGCCGTGCTCGGCGACGAGGGCGCGGCGCAGGTCGACGAGGTCGGCCTTGGCCTCGCCCTTGTCGAGCACGAGGAAGGCGTCGGCGCGCCCGATCGCCCGCACGCCCTGGAGCGTGAGGTGCTCGGGGTCGCCGGCGCCGATGCCGACGACGAGGACGCGCCGCACGCGCCTACCCGCGGGGCTGCTCGACGACCGGCAGGTAGACCCGGCCGCCCGCCTCGGAGAACTCGGCCGACTTCTCGGCCATGCCGGCCTCGAGCGCCGCGGCCTCGGACAGCCCCTTCTCCGCGGCGTAGCGGCGGACGTCCTGGCTGATGCGCATCGAGCAGAAGTGCGGGCCGCACATCGAGCAGAAGTGCGCGGTCTTGGCGGGCGCCGCCGGCATCGTCTCGTCGTGGTAGTCGCGGGCGGTCGTCGGGTCGAGCGAGAGGTTGAACTGGTCCTCCCACCGGAACTCGAAGCGGGCGTCGGACAGCGCGTCGTCCCACGCCTGCGCGCCCGGGTGGCCCTTGGCCAGGTCGGCCGCGTGCGCCGCGATCTTGTAGGTGATGACGCCGTCCTTGACGTCGTCGCGGTCGGGCAGCCCGAGGTGCTCCTTGGGCGTGACGTAGCAGAGCATCGCCGTGCCGAACCACCCGATCATCGCCGCGCCGATGGCGCTGGTGATGTGGTCGTAGCCGGGTGCGATGTCGGTCGTCAGCGGGCCGAGCGTGTAGAACGGCGCCTCGGCGCAGACCTCCAGCTGGAGGTCCATGTTCTCCTTGATCTTGTTCATCGGCACGTGGCCGGGGCCCTCGACCATCACCTGCACGTCGTACTCCCACGCGATCCGCGTGAGCTCGCCGAGGGTGCGCAGCTCGCTGAACTGCGCCTCGTCGTTGGCGTCGGCGATGCAGCCCGGGCGCAGGCCGTCGCCGAGCGAGAACGTCACGTCGTACTGCGCCATGAGCTCGCAGATGTCGCGGAAGTGCGTGTAGAGGAAGTTCTCCTCGTGGTGGGCCAGGCACCACGCCGCCATGATCGAGCCGCCGCGGCTGACGATGCCGGTCTTGCGCCCGGCGGCCATCGGCACGTAGCGCAGCAGCACGCCGGCGTGCACGGTGATGTAGTCGACGCCCTGCTCGAACTGCTCGACGAGGGTGTCGCGGTAGACCTCCCACGACAGGTCCTCGGCCTTGCCGTCGACCTTCTCCAGCGCCTGGTAGAGCGGCACGGTGCCGATCGGGACGGCGCTGTTGCGGATGACCCACTCGCGCGTGGTGTGGATGTTGCGGCCGGTCGACAGGTCCATGACCGTGTCGGCGCCCCAGCGGGTCGCCCACGTCATCTTGTCGACCTCCTCCTCGATGGAGGACGCGACGGCGCTGTTGCCGATGTTGGCGTTGACCTTGACGAGGAAGCCGCGGCCGATCGCCATCGGCTCGCTCTCGGGGTGGTTGACGTTGAGCGGCAGCACCGCGCGCCCGCGCGCCACCTCGTCGCGCACGAACTCCGGGGTGCAGCCCTCGCGCAGCGCGACGAACTCCATCTCCGGCGTGATCACGCCCTGCCGCGCGTACGCCAGCTGCGTGGTGGTGCGCCCGGGCAGCGCGCGGCGCGGCCGCCCGGCGCCGGCGAAGACGCGGTCGAGGTCGCGGTGGTCGTGGGCCTTGCGCCCGTCGTCGACCGGCTGCACCGGCCGGCCGTCGTACTCCTCGGTGTCGCCGCGCTCGGCGACCCACGCCGCGCGCAGGCGCGGCAGGCCGAGGCGCACGTCGGTGCGCAGGGTGGTGTCGGTGTACGGGCCGCTGGTGTCGTAGAGCACGACGGTGTCGCCGGTCGTGAGCGGCACCTCGCGCATCGGCACGCGCAGGTCGGGGCGGCTGCCCTGCAGGTAGGTCTTGCGCGACCCCGGGAACGCGGTGCCGCCGGGGGCCGCCTCGGCCTCGGCGGTGGTGGGGGCGGGTGTCTCGTCGAGCGCCGTCATGACGGCTCCTCCCTACGCCGGGACTAACCGGGTCAGGTGCGAACGGTCGGCGGCCGGTCCTGCCGCCCTCTCGGCCTCGGCGCGAGGCTCCCGCGGGTCCTGCCGAACCTATCCCGGGCGTCCAGCCCGCGCGGTCACCCCTCGGCGACGAGGGGCGGGACGATGCCGCTGTAGCCGGTGAGGATGAGCGCGCCGAGCACCAGCGACGCCAGCCCGGTCACCAGGCCGAGGCCGACCTGCACGCGCGGCGCGCGGCGCGAGCCGAGCAGGCCGGACAGCCAGGCGGCGGCGATGCCGAGGTCGGTGACGACCAGCCCGGCGACGAACGCGCCGAGGATGAGGGCCGCCTGGGCGGTCGAGCCCGACGCGCCGGCGCTCGCGAACAGCACCACCTGCGTCGGCGTCTCGGCGCCGGTGCCGTGCAGCAGCCCGACGATGAACGCGCCGCGGCGGTCGACGTCGCCGGTCGCGACGGGCGCCTCGCGGCGCCGGGCGCGCGCCCAGCCGGTGCGCAGCGCGCCGACGACCAGGCTGATGCGCCCGGTGTAGCGGTAGTCGCTGCGGTAGCGGCCCAGCTGGTAGAGCACGACGCCGCCGAGCACGACGAGCGTGGTGCCGACGGCGTACTCGAAGGCGCCGTCCATGCCGGCGGGCAGCTCGACGGCGAGCGTGAGCACCAGCAGGCCGAAGGCCATGAGCACGAGCCCGTGGCCGAGGCAGTACCAGAACGACAGGCCCAGGCCGCGGCGCCCGTGCCGGCGGGGGGCGTCCTGCTCGCCCGGGCGCGGCGCCGTCAGGTCGGTGATCGCGGCGATGTGGTCCCAGTCGAGCCCGTGGCGGGCGCCGAGCGCGAAGCTCGTGCCCGCGAGGGCGAACCCGACGGCGTCGGGGGTGGCGCTGAGCAGTGCGGACAAGTCCCGGCTCTTCCTCGATGGCGGAGGTGCGTGCGAGTCGGCCCGCGCCGTCGGCGACCTGGCTCGCCCTCCTCCCCTCGCGGGGGGCGGGACGTCAGTAGCGCACCTGCACCGGACTCGCACCGGACTTCCCCGACGGCTCGGGTCAGGGTGTGGACCCTAGCGGGCGGCGCGGGCGGGGCGGCTCAGCGCGCGAGGCGCGCGACCAGCTGGCGGGTCAGCGCGGGCGGGGAGACCCGCCCCGACAGCGACAGCACGCGAGCCTGGCGCCCCACCGCCCGGTGGGGCCCGCGGGTGCGCGAGCGGGGCTCGAGCGCGGCGGCGACGACGGCGGCGGCGACGTCCTCGGTCGACAGGTGCACGCCGAGGCTGCGCACGCTGCGCAGGTCGCCGGCCTGGCGGACCATGTCGGTCTGCACGAACAGCGGCAGCACGTCGACGACGCGCACGCCGTGCGGCTCCCACTCCAGGTCGAGGGCCTCGGTGAGCGCGCAGACCGCGGCCTTGGTCGCGGAGTACGTCGCCAGGCCCGGCTGCCCGTACAGCGCGCTGGCGGACGCCAGGTTGACGACGCACGAGCCCGGGCGCAGGTGCCGGAAGGCGGCGTGGCAGCCGAGCAGCACGCCCTTGACGTTGACGTCGACGACGCGCGCCTGGGCCGCGACGTCGACGTCGGCGAGCGGCCCGGAGACGAGCACGCCGGCGTTGTTGACCAGCACGTCGAGGCCGTGCGGGGCGAAGCCCTCGAGCGCCTCGCGCCACTGCTGCGCGTCCGTGACGTCGAGGCGCCCGACGACGTCGACCGGCAGGCCCGCGAGCCCGGCCACGTCGACGTCGTACGCCCCGACGCGCCACCCGGCCTCGGCGAAGGCGAGGGCGGTCGCGCGGCCGATGCCGTGCGCCGCGCCCGTGACGAGGACGCTGCGACCCGCCGGCGCGCTGCGCGTCACGCGCGCGCCCGCAGCCACGCGCCGAGCGCGGCGACGGCGGCGGTGCCCTCGGGCACGAGGCCGGCGAACAGGTGCACGTCGTGCCAGAGGCCCGGCAGGCGCACGCCCTCGGCCTCGACGCCGGCCGCGACCAGCGCGTCGACGAGGGCCTGCGACTCGGGCGCGAGCCGCTCGTCCGACACCCAGTGCACGACGGTCGGCGGCAGCCCCGCGAGCTCCTGGTGCAGCGGCGAGACGGTGCGCGGGTCGAGCGTGCCGAGGTAGGCGTCGCGGCCCTGGCGCATCCACTGCGGGCTGAGCACGGCGTCCGGGCCGGTGTAGGCCCGCGCCAGCCGCATCGTGAAGTCGGTCGCGGGCGAGACGAGCCCGAGCGCGGTCGGCTGCCGGTCCCCCCGGCCGTCGCGCGCCCGGTCGCGCAGCCGCTGCGCGGTGAGCAGCGCGCAGGCACCGCCCGCGCTGTCGCCGGTGAGCGCGGTGGGCACGCGCAGCGCGTCGAAGGCGGCCGTCGCGTCGTCGACGTCGGCGGGGTACGGGTGCTCCGGCGCGAGCCGCTGGTCGAGCACGAACACCGGGCAGCCGGCCGCGCGCGACAGGTGCGCGGCCATCGGCCGGTGCGTGCGCGGCGACATCGTCATCCACGCGCCGCCGTGCAGGTGCAGCACCGCGCGGCTCTCGTCGACCCCCGGCACGCTGACCCGCTCGGCCCGGCGGTCGCCCAGCCGCACCTGGTGCACCTCGGCGTCGCGCGGCACCGGCACGGCTAGCCCGGTGCTCTCCAGCACGCGGCGCTGCACCGGCACCGGGTAGCGCCACAGCACCGGCTGCACGGTGGCGGCCAGCGACGCCCGCGTCACCGCGGCCCGGACGCTCACGCCGCCACCCGCACCCGGCGGCGGGCCGGCTCGAGCACGGCGGGGTCGAGCCGGCGCAGCCGCCGCCGGAAGTCGAGCGTGGTGCCCGGCCAGTTGTTGGTGTTCTTCCCCTGCGCGTTGAGGTACCAGCTCGTGCAGCCCTCGGCGAAGACGGTGCCCGCGAGGCGCCGCTGCAGCCAGTCGTTCCACGTGCGCTGCACCTCGCTGCGCACGTCGACCCGGGCGACGTCGCCGCGGCGCAGCATCCGCACCGCGTCCCTGACGAGCCGGAACTGGCTCTCGAGCATGAGCACGATCGAGTTGTGGCCCAGGTTGGTGTTGGGGCCGTAGAGCGTGAAGAAGTTCGGGAAGCCGCTGACGAGCGTGCCGAGGTAGGCCTCGGCCCCCTGGCTCCAGGCGTCGCCGAGGCGCCGGCCGCCGAGCCCGCGCACCTCCATGGGCGCGATGAGCTCGGTCGCCGCGAAGCCGGTGCCGAGCACGATGGTGTCGACCTCGTGGCGCACGCCGGCGCGGTCGACGACGGCGTCGGCCTCGATGCGCGCGATGCCCTCGGTGACGACGTCGACCGTCGGGCGGCTGAGCGCGGGGTACCAGTCGTTGCTCTGCAGGATGCGCTTGCAGCCGATCGCGTAGTCGGGCAGCAGCTTGGCCCGCAGCGCGGGGTCGGGCACCTGCTTGGCGAGGTGGCGGCCGAAGCGCCACTGGTGCCCGGCGAGCAGCCTCGGCTCGGTGTTGAAGCCGAGGCTGCGCAGCTCGTTGGTCACGTAGGTGCGCAGCCGGTCGGCGGCCAGCACCGGCGGCACGACCTCGAGCACCTTGTGGGTCACCGGCCCGTACTCCCGGTCGGGCTTGCGGATGACGTACGGCGCCGAGCGCTGGAAGACGGTGACGCGCGCGGCCCGCTCGGCGAGGTGCGGCACGAACTGGATGGCGCTCGCGCCGGTGCCGACGACCGCCACCCGGCGGCCGGTCGTGTCGTGGTCGTGGTCCCAGTGCGCGGAGTGGAAGACGGTGCCGGTGAAGTCCTCGAGGCCGGGCAGGTGCGGCACCGCCGGCCGGCTGAGCTGCCCGCACGCGGCGATGACGACGTCGCACTCGTGCGTCTCGCCCGTCGACAGCGTCAGCGTCCAGCGGTCGGTGCTCTCGTCGAAGTCCGCGGCGAGCACCTCGCTCGAGAAGCGCACGCGCGGCAGCACGCCCTCGTCGCGCGCCACGCGGCGCAGGTAGGCGTGGATCTCGTCGTACGGCGCGAACCGGCGCGACCACCGCCCCTCCGGGGCGAAGGAGTACGAGTACAGGTGGCTCGGCACGTCGCAGGCGGCGCCGGGGTAGCTGTTGTCGCGCCACACCCCGCCGACGTCGGTCGAGCGCTCGAACAGCACGAGGTCCTCGAACCCGTCGCGCAGCAGCTGCGCCGCCATGCCGATGCCGCCGAAGCCGGTCCCCACGATCGCGATGCTCACCACGCCGCCGAGTGTGCCGAGCGCGCCACCCGGGCGACAGGCACTGCGCGGTCAGTCGCTTGACACTTCCGGCCACACTGGCGCCGTGGACCTCGACGCCCTGCGCAGCCCCGCGAGCGCCCTGCTGCTCGCCCGGCTGGCCGCCGAGCACGGGCTCCCGGTCGAGCGGGCGCTCGCCGGCACGGGCCTCACCGAGGAGGCCCTGCGCTCGCCGCGCACCGAGGTGACGGTGCGCCAGGAGCTGGCCGTCGTCCGCGCGCTGCTGGGCGTCGCCCCGGCCGTGCCCGCCGCGCTCGCCGCCGGCACCCGCTACCACCTCACGACGTACGGCATCTGGGGCTTCGCGCTCGCCAGCAGCCCGACGGTCGGCAGCGCGCTCGAGGTCGGGCTGCGCTTCATCGACCTGTCGTTCGCGTTCTGCGGCTTCACCGTGCAGGCCGAGGGCGACGAGGTGCGGCTCGTCATGGACGGCAGCGCCGTGCCGCCCGACGTCCGCGAGTTCGCGGTCGTGCGCGACCTCGCGGGCCTGCAGACCCTCGCCTCGGAGGTGTTCGGCTCGCGGATGCCGCTGCGCCGGCTCGCGCTGCGGCTGGCCGACGCCGACGGTCCGTTCGAGGAGGTCTTCGGCGTGCGTCCGGAGCTCGGCGCGGCCGCCGACGAGGCGGTCGTCGACGCGGCGCTGCTCGACCTGCCGCTGCCCCAGGCCGACGAGCTCACCCGCGCGGCGACCGAGCAGCAGTGCCGCGACCTGCTCGCGCGGCGGCACGCCCGCACCGGCTGCGCCGCGCAGGTGCGCGACGTGCTGCTGCGCTCCCCCGGCGCGACGCCCTCGGCCGGCGAGGTCGCCGCCGCGCTGCACGTCAGCGAGCGCACCCTGCGCCGGCGGCTGTCCGACGAGGGCACCGGCCTGCGCGCCCTGCTCGACGAGGTGCGCGAGGCCCTCGCCGAGGAGCTGCTCGCCACCGGCGGCGTGAGCGTCGAGCAGGCGGCGCACCGGCTGGGCTACGCCGAGACGGCCAGCTTCACCCGCGCGTTCACGCGCTGGAAGGGCGTCCCGCCCTCGCGCTGGGTGGCCTGACCCGCGCGCTGCGGCCCGCCGGTCGCGGGCGGAGGGGGTGTCGTCCACCCGCGGCGCCGGTGGGCGCGCGGGCCCGCGCGCGCAGGGCCACCGGCGTCGGCCGGGCCGCGGGTGGACGACGTCGCCGTCAGCCGCGGGCGACCGCGAGGTCGGCGACGACGCCCAGGTGGTCGCTGCCGGGCACGGCGAACTCGCGGACGTCGCACACCGCGACGCGCGCCCCGCCGCCGTCGCGCACGAGCACGTGGTCGAGGTGCAGCACCGGGAAGCCGGCGGGCCAGGTGGTGGCGAGCCCGCGGCCGCGCTCGGCGTGGGCGTCGCGCACCCCGTCGTCGAGCAGCGCGCGGAAGCTGGCGTGCGCGCGGTCGGCGTTGAAGTCGCCGACCACGACGACGGGGCCGTCGAGCGCGGCGACCTCGTCGTCGAGGTCGCGCAGCGACTGCTGCCACTGCCGCCCGTGCGTGTTGGGCGGCAGCGTGTGCACGGCGAGCACGCGCACCGGCACGCCGCCGGCGTCGACCGTGACGCGCGGCCAGTCGCGGCCGCCGACGACCGGCACCGCCACGTCGCGCAGCGGCAGGCGGCTGAGCAGCCCGGGGCTGCGCTGGTTGCGGGGCGGCACGGCGGCCGAGTGCGGCGCGCCGACCGCGGCGACCGCCGGCAGCCCGGCGCGCGTGAGCTCGGGCAGCACGACGACGTCGGCCTCCTGCGCCGCGACGGCGGTGCCGGCCTCGGCGGGCGTCGGGTTGCTGTAGAGCAGGTTGGCCACGGCGACGCGCAGAGGCACTCCCTCGCACGGCCGGTCGCTGCGCGCGGTGGCCGGCGCGACGAGCAGCCCGTGCGCGACCGCGAGCGCGAGGGCGACGGCGCTGAGCCGCCGGCGGCGCAGGAGCACCGCGCCGAGCAGCAGCGGGTACGACAGCGCGAGCAGCAGCGGCAGCAGGGCCATCGTCAGGGCGGGCACCGCCCCGCGCTCGACGCCGAGCAGCCGGGCGAGCAGCGCGGCGCCGAGCACCGCCGCCACCGCCCAGCCGGCGCGGGCCGCCCACCTCATCCGGCCGCCAGCACCGCCCACAGCGCGCCGACCAGCCGGTCGCTCGCCGCGCGGTCGCGCACCGCGGTGCGGAAGTGGTCGGGCCCGAGCCCCGGGAAGGTGTCGCCGCGGCGCACGGCGATGCCGGTGCCGCGCAGCCGGGCGCGCACCTGCGGGAAGCCGGGCGCCTCGCAGAGCAGGAACGGCGCGACCGAGCCGGGCGTGACGGTGAGGCCCAGGCCGGTCAGCGCGGCGGCCAGCCGCGCGCGCTCGCGCGCGGTCGCCTCCCCGGCGGCGGCGGCCTCGGCGAGGGCCGGGGGCGCGCTGCAGTGCTCCGCCGCGACCAGCGCGGGCGTCGACACCGCCCACAGCGGCTGCACCTCGCGCAGGGCCGCCACGAGCTCCGGCGCGGCGAGCAGGTAGCCCA
>CANKBT010000065.1 GCA_947479995.1 Frankiaceae bacterium
ATGGCGCACGGCAACGTCTACGCCGCCGACAGGGTCGACGCGGCGCTCGGCAACTGGTTCCGCGTCGGCAACCTCACGGCGCTGCGCGAGCTCGCGCTGCTGTGGCTGGCCGACAAGGTCGAGGACGGCCTGCAGGAGTACCGCAGCGCGCAGGGCATCGGCGCCACCTGGGAGACGCGCGAGCGCGTCGTCGTCGCGCTCACCGGCGGTCCCGAGGGCGAGACCCTCGTCCGACGGGCCGCGCGCATCGCCACCCGCCAGGGCGGCGACCTGCTCGCGGTCCACGTCGCCCGCAGCGACGGGTTGGCCGGCGCCTCCCCCGACCGGCTCGCCGCGCAGCGGCAGCTCGTCGAGAGCCTCGGCGGCAGCTACCACCTCGTCGTCGGCGAGGACACCGCCACCGCGCTGCTCGACTTCGCGCGCAGCGTCGACGCCACCCAGCTCGTCGTCGGCGCCAGCCGCCGCGGCCGGCTCGCGAGCCTGGTCGGCACCGGCACCGTGCAGGCGGTCTCGCGCGCGTCCGGCTCCATCGACGTCCACCTCGTTACGCACGACGAGGTGGCCAAGGGCCGTGGCCTGCCGGGCCTGACCGGCGGGCTGACCACCCGTCGCCGGCTGGCCGGGGCCGTACTGGCCGCCGTCCTGCTGCCGACGCTGACCGTCGTGCTGGCGCGCTTCCGGGACGAGCTCAACCTGTCCAGCGAGCTGCTGCTGTTCCTCGGTGCCGTGGTCGCCGTCGCGCTCGTCGGCGGCCTCTACCCTGCGCTCGCCGCATCCCTGGCCGCCGCGCTGCTCGTCAACTTCTACTTCACCCCGCCGCTCTACACGCTCGACGTCCGCGGGGTCGACAACGTGCTGGCGCTGGTGGTGTTCGTGCTCGTCGCGGTCGCCGTCGCGACTCTCGTCGACACCGCCGCGCGGCGCTCGCGCGAGGCCGGCCGCGCCCGAGCCGAGGCCGAGACGCTGGCGACCCTGTCCGGCGACGTCCTGCGCGGCGGGCGCACCCTGCCCGCGCTGCTGGACCGCACCCGCGAGCTGTTCTCGCTCGACGGCGTCGAGCTGCACGAGGGCGACGCCCTCGTCGCCCGCTCCGGCACCGCGACCGCGGGCGGTGGCACCGAGGTGCCGGTCGCCGACGGGGTGCGCCTGGTCCTGCACGGCCGGCCGCTCGCGGCCGGCGACCGCCGGGTGCTGGGCGCCTTCGCCGCGCAGGCCGCCGTCTCGCTCGAGCGGGGGCGGCTCAAGGCGCAGGCCGACGCCGCGGCCGGCCTCGCCCAGGCCGACCGGCTGCGCACCTCCCTGCTGGCCGCCGTCGGCCACGACCTGCGCACGCCCCTCGCGGCCGCCAAGGCGGCGGTGACCAGCCTGCGCGGCACCGACGTCGCCTGGTCGCGCGAGGAGGAGGCCGAGCTGCTGGCGACGGCCGAGGAGTCGCTCGACCGGCTCGACGACGTCGTCGGCAACCTGCTCGACATGAGCCGCTTGCAGGCCGGCGCGCTCGCGGTCGACGCCCGCCCGGTGGCGGTCGACGAGGTCGTCGCGCAGGCCCTGCAGCACGTGCCCCACGCGCCGGCGCAGGTGGTCGTCGACGTCGCCGAGGGCCTGCCCCTCGTCGTCGCCGACGCCGGGCTGCTCGACCGCGTCGTGGTCAACCTCGTCGGCAACGCGGTGCGGCACAGCCCGGCGGACCGGCCGGTCCGGGTCACCGCGAGCACCTTCGCCGCACGCGTCGAGCTGCGCGTCTGCGACCAGGGCCCGGGTGTGCCCGACCGCGACAAGGAGCGCGTCTTTGCGCCGTTCCAGCGCCTCGACGACCGCGCCAGCTCGTCGTACGGCGCCGGGGTCGGCCTCGGGCTCGCCGTCGCCCGCGGCTTCAGCGAGGCGATGGGCGGCACGCTCACCGCCGAGGACACCCCGGGCGGCGGCCTGACGATGACCGTCGCGCTGCCGGTGCACGGAGCGGTGCCGCCGTGAGGGCACGGGTGCTCGTCGTCGACGACGAGCCGCAGCTGGTGCGCGCGCTCGGCATCAACCTGCGCGCCCGCGACTACGAGGTGCACGTCGCCGGCACCGGCGCGCAGGCGCTCGAGCTGGCCGCGCGGCACCGGCCCGACGTCGTGCTGCTCGACCTCGGGCTGCCCGACATGGACGGCGTCGACGTCGTGCACGGCCTGCGCGGCTGGACGCAGGTGCCGATCCTCGTGCTGTCGGCGCGCCAGGACTCCGGCGACAAGGTGCGCGCCCTCGACGCCGGCGCCGACGACTACGTCACCAAGCCCTTCGGCATGGACGAGCTGCTCGCCCGGCTGCGCGCCGCCGTTCGCCGCGGAGCGCTGACCGGCACCGACGAGCCGGTCGTCGACACCGCCGCCTTCCGCGTCGACCTGGCCGCCAGCCGCGTCACCCGCGACGGCGCCGACGTGCACCTCACCCCGACCGAGTGGCACCTGCTCGAGGTGCTCGCCCGGCACGCCGGCCGCCTGGTCACCCAGCGCCAGCTCCTGCAGGAGGTCTGGGGCCCGGCGTACGAGACCGAGACCAACTACCTGCGCCTCTACGTCGCCCAGCTGCGCCGCAAGCTCGAGCCCGACCCGGCCCGCCCGCGGCACCTGCTCACCGAGACCGGCCTCGGCTACCGCCTGCAGCCGTAGCGTTGACGGGCCCCCGGGCGCGGCGCAGGCTGCGGCCATGAGCGAGGCACTGCGGCTGCGCCGCCACCTGTACGAGCACCTCGCCGGCACGCGCGTCGCCTCGCGGCGGCGGCGGGGGCTGCGGCGCCAGATCGCGCTCGTCGCGCCCGGCGGCCCGCCGGAGGGCGGCGCGGCCGGCGTGCGCGAGCCCCGGCGGCCCGTGCCGGGCGCCGGGCCGACCGGCCGCGCCCTGCCGCCCGCCTGACGGCGCGCTCCCCCGGCCGGCCCTGCTCCCGCAGTGATCACGGGCGCGCCGGGGACCGCCGGCGATCACTGCGGGCGCGACCCCTGCACGCACGGGGCGGGAGCCGGCCGCGGCGTGCCCCGACAGGTGATCACCGGGCGCCCCGGCGCGATCACTGCGGCGGGGCGACGGGAGCAGGCGGGCGCGGGCGGGCTGCCAGGCCCATCATCGCGCACCGGCGCACGGCTCATGAGCCGCGCGACGGCGCCCTACGGTCACGGGCCCCGCTGACGCAGGACCGCCGACCGGAGACCCCGTGACCGCTCGCCCCGCCTCCCCCTTCGCCCTCCCCGACGCCCTGGCCGCCAAGGCCGACCCCGCGCTCGTCGCCGCCGACGAGGCGCACCTGACCGCCGTCGCGGCGACGATCGCCGAGGCCGTCGCCGACCTGTCGGCCCGGCTGGCCACGGCCCGGCAGGGCAGCGCCCGCGCCGGCCAGGCCGCCCTCGACCGCGACCTCGAGGTGCGCCGGCTCTCCGCGCGGCTGCACCTGCTGCGCCGCTCCGGGCTCGACCTGTGCCTGGGCCGCACCGTGCCCGCCGACGGCGGCGAGGTGCTCTACGTCGGCCGCCTCGGCCTCACCGACCGCACCGGTCGGCGGCTCCTGGTCGACTGGCGCACCCCGGCGGCCGCCCCGTTCTTCGGCGCCACGCACGGCGACCCGATGGGGCTGGCGAGCCGCCGGCGCTACCGGTGGTCGCGCGGGCGCGTCAGCGACTACTGGGACGAGGTCTTCGCGCCCGGCGCCGCCGAGGGGCACGCCGCGCTCGACGACCAGTCGGCGTTCCTCGCCAGCCTCGGCGCCGACCGCTCCGACCGCATGCGCGACGTGCTGAGCACCCTCGCCGCCGACCAGGACGCCGTGGTCCGGGCCGGGGCGCGCGGCGTCCTCGTCGTCGACGGCGGGCCCGGCACGGGCAAGACGGTGGTGGCGCTGCACCGCGCGGCGTACCTGCTGCACGCCGACCCGCGCGTGCAGCGCTCCCGCGGCGGGGTGCTCGTCGTCGGGCCGCACCAGCCCTACCTCGCGTACGTCTCCGACGTGCTGCCGGGGCTGGGCGAGGAGGGCGTGCAGACCTGCACGCTGCGCGACCTCGTGGCCGAGGGCGCGACCGCCGGCGTCGAGGCGGACCCGGAGGTCGCGCGGCTCAAGGCGACCGCCGACGTCGTGGGAGCGGTCGAGGCCGCCGTGCGCTTCCACGAGGAGCCGCCGACCACGACCACCACCGTGGTCACCCCCTGGACGCAGGTGGTGCTCACCCCGGCCGACTGGGAGGAGGCCTTCGCCGCGGTCGAGCCGGGCGCGTCGCACGCCGAGGGGCGCGAGCAGGTGTGGGCCGAGCTGCTGCGGATCGTCGTCGACGCGCACGAGGGCGGCGGCGCGCCGCCGGAGCTCGTGCAGCGCGCGCTCGAGCAGGACGGCGGCCTGCGGGAGGCGCTGCACCGCGCCTGGCCGCTCGTCGAGGCCGCCGACCTCGTGGCCGACCTGTGGTCGGTGCCCGCCTACCTGCGGCGCTGCGTTCCGTGGCTGTCGCCGGACGAGGTCCGCCGGCTGCAGCGCGCCGACCCGCGGGCTTGGACCACCGCCGACCTGCCCTGGCTGGACGCCGCTCGGCAGCGGCTCGGCGACCCGGGCTCCGCCCGTCGGCAGCGCGCCCGGGAGACCGCGCTGGCCGCCGAGCGCGAGCGGATGGCGCGGGTCGTCGACGACCTGCTCGCCGCCGACGACGACGCCGAGGGCGTCGTCACCATGCTGGCCGTCGACGAGGTGCCGGTCGACGACAGCGGGCTCGCCGGCCCCGACCGCGACCGGCTCGCCGGCCCCTTCGCGCACGTCGTCGTCGACGAGGCGCAGGAGCTCACCGACGCCGAGTGGCAGGTGCTGCTGCTGCGCTGCCCCTCGCGCAGCCTCACCGTCGTCGGCGACCGCGCGCAGGCCCGGCACGGCTTCGCCGGCACCTGGCAGGAGCGGCTCGCCCGGGTCGGGCTGCGCGACGTGCGGCTCGCGTCGCTGAGCCTCAACTACCGCACCCCCGAGGAGGTCATGGCCGAGGCGGAGCCGGTCATCCGCGCGGTGCTGCCCGACGCCAACGTGCCGACGTCCGTGCGGCGCAGCGGCGTGCCCGTCGCCCGCGGCGCGAGAGCCGACCTCGACGCGGTGCTGGACGCCTGGCTGGCCGCGCACCCCGAGGGCACCGCCTGCGTGCTCGGCGCCGAGGTCGTGCCGCCGCGACCGCGGGTGCGGGCGCTGTCGCCGCAGCTGGCCAAGGGCCTGGAGTTCGACCTCGTCGTGCTGGTCGACCCCGACCGCTTCGGCGACGGCGTGACCGGCGCGGTCGACCGCTACGTCGCCATGACCCGCGCCACGCAGCAGCTGGTCGTGCTCGCCGGCGGCTGACCGCGCCGGCCCCGGAACGGCCGGAGGGGCCGGGCGCCGCAGCGCCGAGCCCCTCCGGGGAGAGCAGTGGTGACTAGCTGTTCAGGCTGCCGGCCTGGTAGTCGACCTCGGGCAGGAGCTTGTTGTCCGGGCCGTAGCTGTAGATGCCGATGGTCGCCTCGGTCGTGTCACCGACGTCGGAGAACTCGATCGGCCCGCTGACGCCGTCGTAGTCGATGTCCGCGGCGGGGTCGGCGTCGAGCAGCGCCTTGCAGTCGGCGAACGTCGTGCACTTCTCGCCGCCACGGGTGACGTCGGGGAGGGCAGCGGCGATCGCGGCGCCGTTGTCGGCCTGCGCGGCGATGGCCGCGAGGGCGGTCGTGACGACCGCGTCGTAGGACTCGCCGGAGTAGCTGTAGTCGGTCAGCGCCGGGTCGACCGTGAGCAGCTGCTCGCGGAAGTCCGCCGTCGCCTCGGCGCCGGGCAGCGAGCCCTTGGTGCCCTCGAGCAGGCCGGCGGGGAGGTCCTCGCCGAGCGCGTTGCCGAGGTTGCCGTCGACCAGGTAGAGCGGCACGTCCTGCGGGCCGACCTGCTGCGCGACCATGGCCTGGATGATCTTGGCCGACTCCTCGAAGCCGATGAGCACGACGGCGTCGGGCTCGGCGGCCTTGATCTGGCCGATCTGGGCGTCGAAGTTCGACGCGGCCGGGTCGTAGAAGACGGTGTCGATCGGCACGTTGCTGCCGCCGTTGCAGACCGCGAGGCCGACGTTCTGCGCCAGGCCCTCGCCGTACGGGTCCTGCAGCGCGAGGATCGCGACGTTCTCGCGGGCGTCGCCGACGATCGTCTCGCCGAGCACGCGGCCCTGCAGGACGTCCGACGGGGCGGTGCGGAAGTACAGGCCCTTGTCGGCGATGGTCGTGAAGTCCGGGCTGGTGTTGGCCGGGCTGAACACGATGGCGCCGGCCGAGGTGGCCTTGTCGAGGAACGTCTTGGTGACGCCCGAGCTCGCGGCGCCGATGAGGGCGTCCGCGCCGCCGGCCAGGAGGCGGTCGACGGTCGGGTTGGCGACGTCCTGCTGGGCGTCGCCCGAGTCGCCCTCGAGGTAGGCGACCGGCTTGCCGAGGACGCCGCCCGCGGCGTTGACGTCCTTGAGCGCCAGCTCGACGCCGGCGAACTCGGGCGGGCCGAGGAAGGCCAGGTTGCCCGTCTGCGGCAGCACGCTGCCGATGGTCAGGGTGCCGTCCGGCTGGGCGCTGCCGGCCTCGGGGGTGATCGGCGTGCCCGACTCCGCGGGCGGGGCCGAGGTGAAGGTGTCGCAGGCGCTCGGGGCGGCCGAGCCGCCGCCGCTGCCGCTGTCGCCCTCGTCGTCGCCGCAGGCGGCGAGCACGAGGGTGCCGGCCGCCGCGAGCGCGACGATCCGCGCAGTGCGGGAGGTGTGGCGCATCCAGTCTCCTTGGTCGATCGCGCACCGCAGGTGGCCTGCGGCGCCGCTGATCGGCCGACCGTACTGCTGCTCCGTGTCGCCGTTGTCACGCGCCGGGCGTCGTTGCCAGGTCGTGACCTCGGGGTGTCGGGAAGGCGGCGTTCGCCCTACGTGGCGGGTGCGGCGGGGGTCGCGGCGCCGTCGAGGACGTCCTGCGCGACCGCCCGCATCGAGCGCCGCTCGTCCATCGAGGTGCGCTGGATCCAGCGGAAGGCGTCGGGCTCGGACAGGCCGTGCTGCGACTGCAGCACCCCCTTGGCGCGGTCGACGAGCTTGCGCGCCTCGAAGCGGCCCTGCAGGTCGGCGACCTCGCCCTCGAGCGCCACCACCTCGGCGAAGCGCGACACCGCCATCTCGACCGTCGGCAGCAGGTCGCTCTGCGAGAACGGCTTGACGAGGTAGGCCATGACGCCGGCCTCGCGCGCCCGCTCGACGAGGTCGCGCTGGCTGAAGGCCGTGAGCAGCACGACCGGCGCGATGCGGGCCGCGATGATCTGCTCGGCCGCCGCGATGCCGTCGAGCACCGGCATCTTCACGTCGAGGATGACCAGGTCGGGGCGCAGCTCGGTCGCGAGGCGCACGGCGGTCGCGCCGTCGCCGGCCTGGCCGACGACGTCGTAGCCCTCCTCGCCGAGCATCTCGACGAGGTCCATGCGGATGAGCGCCTCGTCCTCGGCGACGAGCACGCGGCGGGCGGGCGGCCCGGGCCGGGCGGGCGGGGCGGGCGTCGGTGCGGGCACGGCGTCTCCCGGGTGCTGGTCGGAGCCCTCACGCTATCGGAGGCGCCGGCGCGTGCCCCGTACGCTCGTCGGGCGCCCCCGTCGCGCAACCGGCAGACGCACGGTGCTCAAACCACCGACAGTGTGGGTTCGAATCCCACCGGGGGCACGCGCTAGCCGGGGGCCGGCGCCTCGGGCGGCGGCGTCTGCAGGAACCCGCCGAGCCGGTGCACGCGCATGGCGTTGGTCGAGCCCGATGTCGACGGCGGGCTGCCGGCCACGATCGTCACGAGGTCGCCGGGCTGCATGCGCCCGAGGTCGAGCATGGCCCGCTCGACCTGGCGCACCATCTCGTCGGTGTGCTGCACGGTCGGCACGAGGAAGGTCTCGACGCCCCAGACGAGCGACAGCTGCGAGCGGACGTCGGGGATCGGCGTGAACGCCAGCAGCGGGATCGGCGAGCGGTGCTCGGCCAGGCGCCGGGCGGTGTCACCGGACTGCGTGAACGCGACGAGCGCCTTGGCGCCGACGGTCGCGGCCACCTCCGGCGCGGCCTTGGCGATGGCGCCGCCGATCGACGTCGCGGTCATGGCGACCCGCGGCACGCGGCCGATCTCGTCCTCGGCGGCGCTGACGATGCGCGCCATCGTCGCGACCGACTCCACGGGGTAGGCGCCGACGCTCGTCTCGCCCGAGAGCATCACGGCGTCGGCGCCGTCGAGCACGGCGTTGGCGACGTCGCTCGCCTCGGCGCGGGTCGGCCGCGCGGCCGAGATCATCGAGTCGAGCATCTGGGTCGCGACGATGACCGGCTTGGCCTGCTCGCGGGCGGCCTGCACGGCGCGCTTCTGCACCAGCGGCACGCGCTCGAGCGGCATCTCCACGCCGAGGTCGCCGCGCGCGACCATGAGGCCGTCGAAGGCGGCGACGATGCTGTCGAGGTTCTCCACCGCCTGAGGCTTCTCGATCTTGGCGAGCACGGGCAGCCGCACGCCGACCTCGTCCATCACCCGCCGGACGTCCTCGACGTCGGCGGCCGCGCGCACGAACGACAGCGCGATCATGTCGGCGCGCAGGCCGAGCGCGAAGCGCAGGTCGGCCTCGTCCTTCTCGGTCATCGCCGGCACCGACACCGCGACGCCGGGCAGCGACAGCCCCTTGTTGTTGCTCACCGGCCCGCCCTCGGTGACGAGCAGCCGGACGTCCGGCCCGTCGACCGACATCACGCGCAGCGCGACCCGGCCGTCGTCGACGAGCAGGCGGTCGCCCTCGCGGCAGTCGCCGGCGAGCCCGGCGTACGTCGTCGACACCCGGTCGCGGGTGCCCTGCACCGGCTCGGTGGTGATGACGACCTCGTCGCCCGTGGCCCAGACGTGCGGGCCGTCGGCGAAGCGGCCGAGCCGGATCTTCGGGCCCTGCAGGTCGACGAGCACGCCGACGCCGCGGCCGGACTCGTCGCTGGCCTGGCGCACCCAGTCGTACGCCTGGCGGTGGTCGTCGTACGAGCCGTGGCTGAAGTTGAGGCGGGCGACGTCCATGCCCGCGTAGACCAGCGCGCGGATGCCCTCGTACGTGCTCGTCGCGGGGCCGAGGGTGCAGACGATCTTCGCTCGCCGCTTCACACGGCCCAGCCTAGGCCCCCGCGCCAGGGCTACCGGCTGGTCGGCACGACCGGGCTCGGCAGCAGCGTCGCGCCCGACAGCGAGGCGTCGACGGCGGCGGCCGCGGCGCGCCCCTCGGCGATCGCCCAGACGATGAGCGACTGGCCGCGGCCCATGTCGCCCGCGACGAAGACGCCGGGCACGCTCGTCGCCCAGCCGCCGTCGCGCGCGACGTTGCCGCGGCCGTCCAGCTCGACGCCCAGCTGCTCGAGCAGGCCCTGGCGCTGCGGCCCGGTGAAGCCCACCGCCAGCAGCACCAGCTGCGCGGGCAGCGTGCGCTCGGTGCCCTCGACCGGCGTGAAGCGGCCGTCGACCTGCTCGACGTCGACGAGCGCGATGCCCGCGACGTGCCCGTCGGCGTCGCCCGTGAACTGCTGCGTGTTGACCGAGAAGACCCGCTCGCCGCCCTCCTCGTGCGCGCTGGAGGTGCGGTACTGCAGCGGCCACAGCGGCCACGGCGTCGTGTCGGCCCGGGTCTCCGGCGGACGCGGCATGATCTCCAGCTGGGTCACCGAGCGGGCGCCCTGGCGCAGCGCGGTGCCGAGGCAGTCGGCGCCGGTGTCGCCGCCGCCGATGATGACGACGTCCTTGCCCTCCGCGCTGATCGGCGGCACCTGCAGGTCGCCCTCCTGCACGCGGTTGCTCGGGACGAGGTACTCCATCGCCAGGTGGATGCCCTGCAGGTCGCGGCCCGGCGCGGGCAGGTCGCGGCCGAGCGTCGAGCCGCCGGCGAGCAGCACCGCGTCGTACTCGGCGCGGAGCTCGTCGACCGTGACGTCGACGCCGACGTCGACGCCGGTGCGGAACTCGGTGCCCTCGGCGCGCATCTGCTCCAGCCGCCGCTCGAGGACCCGCTTCTCCATCTTGAACTCGGGGATGCCGTAGCGCAGCAGGCCGCCGACGCGGTCGGCGCGCTCGAGCACGACGACGTCGTGGCCGGCGCGGGTGAGCTGCTGCGCGGCGGCGAGGCCGGCCGGGCCGGAGCCGACGACCGCGACCCTCTTGCCGGTGCGCTCGGCCGGCTGCATGGGCAGCACCCAGCCCTCGGCGAAGGCGCGGTCGGCGATCTCCACCTCGACCTGCTTGATGGTGACCGGGTCCTCGTTGATGCCGAGGACGCAGGCCGCCTCGCACGGCGCGGGGCACAGCCGCCCGGTGAACTCCGGGAAGTTGTTCGTGGCGTGCAGGCGCTGGATCGCGTCGTACCAGTCGTCCTTGTAGACGAGGTCGTTCCACTCGGGGATGAGGTTCCCGAGCGGGCAGCCGTTGTGGCAGAACGGGATGCCGCAGTCCATGCACCGCGAGGCCTGGGTGCGCAGGTGCTCGGCCGGGAACGGCTCGTAGACCTCGCGCCAGTCCTGGATGCGGACGTCGACCGGGCGGCGCGTGGGCGTCTCGCGCCCGTGCTGGAGGAACCCTCGGGGGTCGGCCATGGGAGGTCTCCTAGCCCTTGATCGGGGTGGCGGTGGGCGAGCCGAGGTCGGCGCGCACCCGGGCGGTGTCCTTCGGGGCCGGCGCGGTGGCGGCCATGACGGCGGCGTCGACGTCGCCGCCCTCGGCCTGCGCCCGCTCCATGGCCTCGAGCACCCGCTTGTAGTCGCGCGGCATGACCTTGGTGAAGCGGCCGGCCCAGTCGGCGGTGAGCCCGGCGGAGTCGACGAGCGCCTGCGCCAGCGGGCTGCCGGTCTCGGTCGCGTGGTCGACGAGCATCTGGCGCAGCGTCTCGGTGTCGCCCTCGTCGAGCGGCTCGAGGTCGACCATCTCGCGGTTGACCCGGGCCGGGTCGAGGTCGAGCACGTACGCCGTGCCGCCGCTCATGCCGGCGGCGACGTTGCGCCCCGTCGGCCCGAGGATCGCGACCCGGCCGCCGGTCATGTACTCGAGCGCGTGGTCGCCCACGCCCTCGACGACCGCGGTGGCACCGGAGTTGCGGACGCAGAAGCGCTCCCCCACGACGCCGCGGACGAACAGCGAGCCGGCCGTCGCGCCGTAGGCCAGCACGTTGCCGGCGATGACGTCGTCGGCGTTGACGCGGGTGGCGGTGCGGGCCGGGCGCACGACGATGCGGCCGCCCGACAGGCCCTTGCCGACGTAGTCGTTGGCGTCGCCCTCGAGGCGCAGCGTGATGCCGCGCGGCAGGAAGGCGCCGAACGACTGGCCCGCGCTGCCGTGCAGCGTGACGTCGATGGTGCCCTCGGGCAGGCCGGCACCGCCGTGGCGGCGGGTCAGCTCGGAGCCGAGCATCGTGCCGACGGTGCGGTTCACGTTGCGCACCGGCAGCTCGAGCCGGATCGGCTCGCCGCCGGCGAGCGCGCCCTCGGCGAGCTGGATGAGCGTGTTGTCGAGCGCGTGCTGCAGGCCGTGGTCCTGGGCGACGACGCGGGTCAGCGAGCTGCCGGCCGGCAGGTCGGGCACGTGCAGCACGGGCGCCAGGTCCAGCCCCGAGGCCTTCCAGTGCTCGATGGCCGCGCGGGTGTCGAGCACCTCGGCGTGGCCGATCGCCTCCTGCAGGGAGCGGAAGCCCAGGGCCGCCAGGTGCTCGCGCACCTCCTGCGCGACGTACTCGAAGAAGGTCACGACGAAGTCGGCCTGGCCGGAGTACTTGTCGCGCAGCCGCGGGTTCTGCGTCGCGATGCCGACCGGGCAGGTGTCCAGGTGGCAGACGCGCATCATGATGCAGCCGCTGACCACCAGCGGCGCGGTCGCGAAGCCGTACTCCTCCGCGCCGAGCAGGGCGGCGATGACGACGTCGCGCCCGGTCTTGAGCTGGCCGTCGACCTGCACGG
The DNA here is from genome assembly GCA_947479995.1 of Frankiaceae bacterium. GTDB lineage: Bacteria > Actinomycetota > Actinomycetes > Mycobacteriales > SCTD01 > CANKBT01. The sequence goes on from CANKBT010000065.1 coordinate 11,964, forward strand.
TGATGCGGTCGCGCAGGCCGTTGAGCAGCAGCGTCTGCTGCGTCTCGGCGAGCCCGAGCTCCCACGGCGAGCCGGCGTGCTTGAGCGAGGTCAGCGGCGAGGCGCCGGTGCCGCCGTCGTGGCCGGAGATGAGCACGACGTCGGCGTGCGCCTTGGACACGCCCGCCGCGACCGTGCCGACGCCGACCTCGGCCACGAGCTTGACGTGGATCCGGGCGCGGTCGTTGGCGTTCTTGAGGTCGTGGATGAGCTGGGCGAGGTCCTCGATGGAGTAGATGTCGTGGTGCGGCGGCGGGCTGATGAGGCCGACGCCGGGCGTCGAGTACCGCGTCTTGGCGATGTGCGGGTAGACCTTCGGGCCGGGCAGCTGGCCGCCCTCGCCGGGCTTGGCGCCCTGCGCCATCTTGATCTGGATGTCGTCGGCGTTGACGAGGTACTCGCTCGTGACGCCGAAGCGGCCGGACGCGACCTGCTTGATGGCGCTGCG